>JBFLVX010000016.1:0-27236 GCA_040758255.1 Nitrospirota bacterium | reverse complement strand
TAGACGGAGAGACTGTTGTCAAATGCACTCCTGATATCGGATATCTTCACAGGGGTGTTGAGAAGCATATAGAACAACTCAATTACCTTCAGATAATCCCCCACACAGACCGCCTTGACTATATCTCCTCTATGGCAAACAACATAGGCTATTGCATTGCCGCAGAGAGGCTCTTTGGAATCGAGGCCCCGGAAAGGGCGCAGTATATCAGGACTATGTTAGGAGAATTGACCCGGATAGTCAGCCACCTCCTCTGGCTCGGTACTCATGCTCTTGATATCGGCGCGATGACCGTATTCCTCTACTGTTTCAGGGAAAGGGAAAAGATACAGATTTTGTATGAAAAGCTCTGCGGTGCAAGGCTTACAGTGAGTTATCCGAGAATAGGAGGGGTCAAAAGGGATGTTGACGCTGAATGGCTTGATGAACTTTACCGCTTTACAGAGGAATTTCCCACGAGAGTGGAAGAATATGAGACCCTCATAGACAAGAACCGTATCTGGCTTAAGAGGACAAAAGGTATAGGCGTTATCTCAGCAGAGGAAGCGATAAACCTCGGCCTGAGCGGCCCGACTCTCAGGGGTTCGGGCGTGCCTTATGATGTAAGGAAATTCATGCCCTACGGGGTGTATGACAAGCTAAAGTGGGAAGTGCCCACAGGGGTCAACGGCGACATATACGACCGGTACAGAGTGAGGATGGAAGAGTTCCGCCAGTCAAACTCCATCATAAGGCAGTGCATAGAGAAGATGCCTTCAGGCGCTATTATGGCGGATGCGCCTAAGTTTGTGCTTCCACCAAAAGATAAGGTGCTCAACAATATGGAGCAGCTTATACATCATTTTGTGCTTATTACGAAAGGGCCTGCGACCGCTCCCCAAGGTGAGATATATGTTGCCATGGAAGTTCCAAAGGGAGAACTTGGATTCTACATAGTGAGCGATGGAAGCGGTAAACCGTACCGCCTAAGGATAAGGCCCCCGTCATTCGTGCACGTATCCGCATTGCCGAAGCTCTGCGAGGGCGGCCTTGTTGCAGATGTCATTGCAAACATCGGATCAATAGATATAGTCTTAGGAGAATGCGACAGGTAGCAAGCTCGTGGCTCATAGCTCGTAGTTAATCATGCTTGAAGAGATTGAGGATATAAAAGCGAAGTATCCTGACACAAGGGCTGCCCTGCTGCCCGCCCTCTACATTGCTCAAAAGGAATTTGGCTGGCTGAGCCTTGATGCTATGAAGGCTGTTGCAGACGCCTTAAATCTGCCTGAGTCTGATGTTAGAGGGGCTGCTTCATTCTACTCCATGTTCAGGCTCAAACCCGCCGGACGCAACCTCATTCAACTCTGCACCAATGTCTCATGCATGATATTAGGCGCAGAGAGGTTTGTGGATATTTTGAAAGAACGGTACGGACTTCTTCCCGGAGGCACAACAAGTGATGGAAGGTTCTCCCTTGTAATCATGGAATGCATAGGAGCATGCGGAACTGCGCCTGCGATGCTGGTAAATACAGATCTTCATGAAAACCTTGCTGAGCATAATATCCCGGAGATATTGGGAAAGTATAAATAGATGGAGAGATTTCTTCTAAGGAATATAGAGAACCCGAATTCCGCTGATATTGAAGAGTACATAAAATCTGGCGGATATAAAAATATATCAAAAGCCTTTGAGCTTCAGCCGTCCGATATTATTGAAGAGGTAAAAAAATCCGGTCTGAGGGGCAGGGGCGGCGCTGGATTTCCAACCTTCATGAAATGGAATTTTGCGTCAGCGGACAAGAAATTCCCGAAGTATCTTATCTGCAATGCCGACGAAGGCGAGCCCGGAACATTCAAAGACAGGCCGATACTTGAGAAGAACCCACATCTTTTGATAGAAGGGATGATAATATCTGCTTATGCTTTAAAAGCGGAACATGGGTATATATACCTGCGAGGCGAGTATCCTTATGCGTACGATGTTCTCAACAAGGCAATAGGAGATGCGTATGAGAGAGGGTTTCTCGGAAATAATGTCCTCGGTAAGAATATAAAGTTCAGCCTTGCAGTTCATCTTGGAGCAGGCGCTTATATATGCGGCGAAGAGACCGCGCTTCTCGATTCTCTTGAGGGCAGAAGAGGCCAGCCGAGGAACAAGCCCCCTTTTCCTGTAAATGAGGGGGCTTGGGGCATGCCCACCATTGTAAATAATGTTGAGACCCTCGCGAATATCCCGTATATAGTCGGGATTGGCGGTGACGCATACTCGAAGATCGGAAACCCGAATTCTCCGGGCCCAAAACTCTACTGCGTCAGCGGACATGTTGAAAAGCCCGGAGTGTATGAACTGCCGATGGGCACTTCTCTCAAGGATATTATTTATGACCATGCAGGAGGGATAAAGGATGGGAAGAAACTTAAGGCTGTCTTCCCCGGCGGCATATCTACTCCTCTTCTTCCGGCGGACTGCATAGACTGCGCTATGGACTTTGTCTCAATGCCCAAATACGGCAGTATGTTGGGCGCAGGCTCGGTAATAGTCATGGATGAAACCGTGTGCATGGTGAAGGTCGCTCACAGGGCTATGAAGTTCTTTGAGCATGAGTCATGCGGGAAATGCACGCCTTGCAGGGAAGGCACGGAATGGATGAGGAAGATACTTGAGCGCATTGAAAAGGGGTGGGGGAGGAGTGAGGATATTTCTCTCCTTGCCGATATAGCAAACAATATCTCAGGCAAGTCCTTCTGCGCTTTAGGCGACGGCGCAACAAGCATGATGAACAGTATACTGAAACATTTCAGGGCAGAATTTGAGGAACATGTGAAAGAGAAGAGATGCAGGTTTAAACAAAAACAATTCTGAAACGTCATTCCCGTGAAGACGGGAATGACGTTTTTTTGATATTCTGGATACCCGCCTTCGCGGGTATGACAAATTTAAAACAGGCTCTATGTGAAAGCAGTAAAAAAAGAGGATGATTGCAGGTGAAAAAGAACTTTTAAAATTTGTCAGTGAAGTTATTTCACATGTCAAGAACTGACCACTAAACAAAACAGTATATTTTATTAGTTTATCATCAAATAAGGTTGAATTATGCGTGAATTTCCTTGGTATTTTAGGTCATATTGGTATGTCATAGAGGTGAGTTTAATTATTCTATTATGTTGGTTACTTAGAAAATATTCTTTAAAGTCAGGGGCAAAAATAATAGCCAAAGAAAAGTATCATATTGGGTTATATTCTTTATTGGATTCTCCAGATATCCCTCCTTTCTTTACAGGAAAAGAAGCAGTTGAAGCTGGCAGGTCTCTGGCGATGTTAGGCAACATTTTTTTCTGGATAGTGTTGTTTCTTATCTTAATTTTTACTGTTATACAATTTGAGAATATATTTTTATAAGGCAATTTATGGCAGGAAAATATCGACCGTCAATGAGTACACAGGACTAAAGAAAGAGAAACAGGGGGTCAGGCCTCACAATTTACGGAAAGAGCGAAAAACTAAGGGGTAAAGAGATCAGGATTCTGAAGCAACCATGATAACACTCACCATTAACGGAAAAGAGATAAGGCTTGATAAGCCTGTGACAGTGCTGAAGGCCGCTCAGCAGGCCGGCATCAAGATACCGACGCTTTGCAACCATGAACTGCTTAAGCCCTTCGGCGGATGCAGGCTCTGCGTAGTTGAGGTTGAGAGGATGCCGAAGCTGATGACTTCATGCACATTGATGGCTGCTGACGGCATGGTTATAAGAACAGAGTCTGACGCCATCGCCAATGTCAGACGGGCAATACTCGAATTCCTTCTGATAAACCACCCTCTTGACTGTCCTGTCTGTGATAAGGCAGGGGAGTGCGAACTTCAGGATGCGGTCATGCAATATGGCCCTCCTTCAGGCAGGTTCATAGAGGAAAAGCGAAGAGTACGTGAGAGCCATGATGATCCTATCCTCGCAAGGAACATGGAGCGGTGCATTGTATGCACAAGGTGCGTGAGGATGTGCGAGGACGTTCAGGGGGCCTCGGCCATATCAATGATTGACAGAGGCGGCAGGGCAGTGATGGAGCCATTCTCTTCAAAATCATTCAACTGCGAATACTGCGGCAACTGCATAACCGCGTGCCCTGTGGGTTCAATTTTGAGCAGGCTCTATATTCACAGCTACAGACCGTGGCAGGTGGATAAAGAAGTGGAGACAATATGTGGCTACTGCGGTGTGGGCTGCTCTTTTGTCGCTCAGGTGAGGGATGAATCAATAAAGCGTGTTATTCCAAAAATCGGGCTTGGATTGAATAACGGCCTCCTCTGTTCAAAGGGGAGGTTCGGCTATGGCTTCATAGAGGATTCGGGCAGGCTGAAAACTCCGCTGATAAGAAAGGGTGATGTGCTTGTTGAGAGCACATGGGATGAGGCGCTTGATTTTGTTGCGGAGAAGTTGATGAAGATAAAGGATTCATACGGCGGCAGGGCAATAGGCGGCATCACATCAGCAAGATGCACTAATGAGGATAATTACGTGTTCCAGAAGTTCATGCGCATGGCGTGTGGGACAAATAATATTGATTCCATCTCAAGGACGGGCTACGCTGCTACGCAGAAATATTTTGAGAGCCTCCTCGGACAGGGGATAACGGCAAATATCATCGGCGGCATAAAAAAATCGGATATGGTGCTTGTTCTCGGCGGCGACCCGACCGCTGTAAACCCCGTACTCGGACTCTCGATTCGGGCTGCTGCAAAGGCAGGGGCGGAGGTTGCGGTCATCGGCCATGCGCCTGGGCTTGAATGGTATAAAACTGTAAAGGTAATGCCGCCTCTCTTTAAGGAAGCGGATCTGCTCGAAGCGCTTCTCGTGGAAGTCTTTAGCGCAAGAGGCAATCGCGGAGAAAGTCATGCCATTGACAGGGCGGTCAGCGAGTTTTCTCAGGAATATTCCGGCAAGATGGATATACACGGGTTTGAAGAGCTTAAGGATAAGCTGTTGAAGAGCGATTCCATATCAATCATTTTCGGCATGGATCTGGTGCAGCGCAGCAACGGACACCGCGCACTCTTTGCAACTGCGGGGCTTATCCATCTTCTTGAAGCAAGGCTCTATCTCCTCTCTGAAAGGCCGAATGAGCAGGGGCTTATAGACGCGGGTTGCGTGCCTGATATGCTTCCGGGCGGGAGGCCGCTTGGCATTCCTGATTTCAGAAGAAGATATGAAGATGCGTGGAAGCGGCCTATTCCGGATACGGAAGGACTGACTCTTATGGAGATGATAGAAGGCGCTAAAAGAGGGGATATAAAAGCGCTGTATATCATGGGCGATAATCCCGCTTTTAATCTCCCTGACCATGCCTTCATAAAAGAGTCTCTTGCTTCTCTTGACCTCCTTGTTGTACAGGATATTTTTTTAACCGAGACAGCGGAGCTTGCGGATGTGGTTTTGCCTGCATTAGGATGGCCGGAGAAGAGCGGTACATATACCAATCTTGAGCGCAGGATTCAACTCCTGCAAAAAGCTGTAGAGACTACCTCAGGAATGGATGATTGGAGTATAATATCCAAGCTCTCAAGCAGGATGGGATATGATATGCTTTATACTGACGCGGAAAATGTTATGGATGAGATATCAAGGGTGTCTCCTCTTTACAGAAATCTGAGTTACAGAGAGATCTCGGAGAAGGAATGTTTATGGCCGTACAACGGGGAACCGTTAAGGGGAGAGGTTAAGGATATAAAGGTTATAAGGGAGAAAAGCCGGGATTATGACGCAGACCTTTATATTGCTTTAGATAAACCGCTCTTTCACTCAGGCTCTATTTCGCAGAGGTCGCCGGGCCTTATGGATATCTCCCCTGAGCCAAGGCTCAAGATAGGGACTCAATTAGCTGAAAACATGAACCTAAAAGATGGCGATAATGTTATTATTTCTGCGGACAGGGGAAGCATCAGTGCAAGGGTCTCAATAGATGCTTCATTAAATGGGAACATTCTGCTTATGAGCAACAACTTTAAAGAGAAGGGTGTCTTGGGAATTATGGGTTATCATCTTGATCCTGTTACAAAAGCGCCGGGAATAGAAGGTTGCGCTATAACTGTACGAAAAGATAGTACTTAAAGCCGTCATTCCGGCAGGTTGTAAGCCGGAATCCAGTTCAATTAAAAAAAGACTCTGGATTCCCGCTTAACGGATCGCGGGAATGACAAGTAAATTAAAGACGTTAAACAGGTAAATATATATGGATACGGCAATTTTAATTTTTAAGATAATTATAATAGTTAGCGTGGTTCTGCTGCATGTCGCCTACGTCGTATATTTCGAGCGAAAAGTAATCGGACATATGCAGGCGAGGCTCGGACCGATGAGGGTAGGATGGCATGGACTGCTCCAGCCGATAGCTGACTTCATCAAGCTCTTCTTTAAGGAAGATATCATACCTTCCTCTGCTGATAAGCCGATATTCTTTATTGCGCCTGTTATAGGAGTTATTGCCGCATTGGGCTCTTTCGCAGTGATACCTTTATGGGACGGCTTTATCATTGCTGACATAAATATAGGCATTTTATTCATATTGGCGCTCTCTTCCGTCGGAGCTTACAGTATAATTCTGGCGGGCTGGGCATCGAATTCAAAATACTCATTCCTGGGCGGGCTCAGGTCATCCGCGCAGGTTATAAGCTATGAGATTGCAATGGGCCTTAGTATTGTGGGCGTCATAATGCAGTCAGGCAGCGCAAGACTTTCAGATATTGTGAATGCGCAGGCTGGCGGGCCTTTTATCTTTACACAGTTTATAGGGTTCTTTGTCTTTCTCATGTCAGCCCTCGCAGAGACGAACCGCGTGCCCTTTGATATGCCTGAGGCTGAGACCGAGCTTGTCGCGGGTTATGCCACCGAGTACAGCGGGATGCGCTTCGGCCTCTTCTTTATGGCTGAGTATGCCGGGATGTTTGTTATGTCATCTCTTGCCGCTATCTGCTTCTTCGGCGGGTGGCGCGGGCCTGACTTCTGGATATTTGCGCATGTGCCGGGGATATTCTGGTTTTTGTTAAAGGTATATGCCGTCATCTTCTTTTATTTCTGGATAAGGGCTACTCTCCCGAGGTACAGGTATGACCAGCTTATGAGCCTCGGCTGGAAGCTCTTCATCCCCCTTGCGCTTGCTAACATCGTTATAACAGCGCTGTGGAAATTATTATAATGGCAATGGTTTTAAATCAGCTATGACATTTAAGGAACTTTTTAAAAAGGTATTCTTTATTGAGATACTGAGCGGCCTCGCGCTTACCTTAAAGCATTCTTTATCTCCGGCTGTTACAAGACAGTATCCTGAGAAGAGGATAACGCCGCCGCTTGGGACAAGGGCGCTCCATGCCCTTACAAGGAACGAGTCTACAGGCGAGGCCGTATGCGTCGGGTGCGGGCTCTGCGCAGCTATGTGCCCTTCAAACTGCATATCTATTTATACAAGCGAGGGAGAGGATCACAAAAAGATCGTTGACAGGTATGAGGTGAATACCCTCAAATGCTTATTCTGCGCCTTGTGCGTTGAGGCATGCCCGTATGGAGCTGTTCTTCTCACGCCGCATTTTGAGTATTCTGGCTATAGCAGAAGCGAATTTATTTACACTAAAGACAGGCTGCTTGAGAACTGGGATAAATATATGGGCGGCGCAAAGAGCAGGGAGTATTTCGACAAATTCTGGACGCCCAAATCAGCGGACTTTGCGCGAGCTGAATCGAAAGTTGCGGAGAGCGAGGGAAAGCAATGACATTGCCGCAGATATTTTTTGCATATTTTGCAGTTAGTATTACAGGGCTTTCACTCCTTGTTGTCACAAGGAAGAACCCTGTTCACGGCGTTTTGTGGATGCTCGTGCTCTTTGTTCATATCGCCATGCTCTATCTCTTCCTTAACGCAGAGTTTCTTGCGGCGATACAGATAATAATATATGCCGGGGCCATACTCGTCCTCTTCCTCTTCGTTGTTATGCTCCTGAATCTAAGAGCCGAAGAGAGGGAGCGGAGGTTTCAGTGGTCATGGCCTGTGGGCCTGGTTGCAGCCGGAGGCTACGCAGTATCTCTGATATTCATACTTGTGAAGATAACTGTATTCCCCCAGCCGGGACATTACACTATAGAGAAGATGCAGTCTGAGGGAAATCTTATGATCATCGGCAGGGTGCTGTATACTAAATACCTTCTGCCGTTTGAGATAACGTCCCTTATATTGCTTGTGGCTATCATAGGGGCAGTTGTTCTGACGAAGAAGAGGCATGAATAAATTATGGCAGACAGCAGGAGGACTTAATTGGTCCCGTTAAGCTGGTACATTATTCTGAGCGCGGTGGTCTTCAGCATCGGAGTGCTCGGTTTTCTGATGAGGCGAAACCTGATAATGGTGTTTCTCTCCATTGAACTGATGCTGAACTCGATCAATATCAGCCTTGCCGCATTCAGCCATTATCTTCAGTCAATTACAGGACAGATAATGGTATTTCTTGTGATCACGGTTGCGGCTGCTGAGGCGGCAATAGGGCTTGCGATATTGATGGCATACTATAAAAACAATCCCACTATAAAGGCGGATGAGATTAATTTATTGAAAGGGTAAAGATTTAGAACTGAGCAATTATGAAATACGCATTAATTCCATTACTGCCGCTCATTGCATTTATCATAAATATCCTCTTCGGGCGCAGGTACATTAAGGACAAGGCGCACTGGGTCTCGGTTCCCGCAGTTGCGGGATCGTTCATCCTCGCGGTATTCGCATTTATTGATGTGAAGTCCGGGAATACGATTAATATCAATATCTACAACTGGATCGCATCAGGCAGTTTCAAGGTTGCGTTCGGTTTTCTTATTGACCCTCTTACAGCGGTCATGCTTATTGTTGTCACATCCATCAGCTCACTTATCTTCATCTATTCAATCGGCTATATGCATGGCGACAGAGGTTATTACCGTTTCTATGCCTACCTGAGCCTCTTTGTATTTTCAATGCTTATCCTTGTAATGGCAAACAATTTTCTGCTCCTCTATTTCGGATGGGAAGCAGTGGGGCTCTGTTCTTATTTCCTGATAGGATTCTGGTTCCATAAGAAATCTGCCGCGGACGCGGGGAAGAAGGCATTCATCGTAAACAGGTTCGGAGACTTCGGCTTCGGGCTTGGAGTGATACTTATATTTCTTACATTCGGCAGTCTTGAGTATACGCATGTCTTTGGACACGCATCTGCTATAGCGGGGAAGACCATAAATATTTTGGGATATGATGTCAGCCTTATAACTCTGATATGCCTTCTCCTCTTCTGCGGAGCTGTCGGCAAATCAGCGCAGCTGCCGCTTCATGTATGGCTTCCTGACGCGATGGAAGGCCCCACGCCAGTCTCCGCTTTGATACACGCGGCAACGATGGTAACGGCAGGCGTATTCATGGTTGCAAGGTGCAATCCGTTATTCAACCTCTCTCATGTTGCAATGAATACGGTTGCGGTTGTTGGAGGCGTGACAGCGATATTTGCGGCTACTATCGCTCTTGTTCAGAATGATATTAAACGCGTTATCGCATATTCAACAATCAGCCAGCTTGGCTATATGTTCCTTGCCCTTGGAGTCGGCGCATACTCTGCCGGAATATTTCATCTCTATACACATGCGTATTTCAAGGCACTGCTCTTCCTGGCTTCGGGCAGTGTCATTCATGCCCTTCATCATGCAGGCCATCATGATGAGCAGAATATGCAGAAGATGGGCGGGCTAAGAAAACATATGCCTGCAACTTACAAGGTTTTCATTCTTGCCACGCTGAGCATCACCGGCATACCGCTCTTCTCAGGTTTCTTCAGCAAGGACGAAATATTATACAGGGCATACCTTGGCGGAGGCCTCGGAAAATTCCTCTGGCTTCTTGCCGCTATCGCCGCGCTTATGACAGCTTTCTATTCGTGGCGATTGATATACCTCACATTTCACGGTAAATTCCGAGGCTCTGATGAACATGAACATCACATCCATGAATCACCGCCAGTGATAACAGTTCCGTTGATGTTCCTCGCATTCGGCGCGGTCTTTGCGGGCTATGTCGGAATACCCCCTATCTTCTATGAGCACGGAGACAGGATAGGGGAATTTCTCGCGCCTGTGTTAGGCCATCCGCTTGGCCACGGCACTCACGCTGAAGAGATATTTGTTATAGCGGTCTCCATATTTGTAGCCTTAGCCGGATGGTTTATAGCGCATAGAATGTATATTAAAAACACCGAACTGCCGGAGAGACTAAAGAGCAAATTCCCGTCGGTTCATAACATTTTGTTCAATAAATATTATATAGACGAACTTTACAGCAAGGCACTTGTTCAGCCTATGCTCAGAGCGTCCGACAAGATCTTTTTAGGCTTCTTTGATGGACGGATAATAGAGGGAGTGGTTAACGGAGGTCCTAATTTCATAGCAACCTTCAGCCGGGGATTGAGGAAGATACAGACAGGCATGCTTTCGTCATACGGCCTTGTTATGGCGATAGGGGCGCTCTGCATAATAGCGGCAATGGTTTTCTGGAAATAACTTATGGAAAGTACAACCTTAAATCAGATTGATTATCCAATATTGAGCATTATAGTCTTCATGCCTCTTGCGGGCGCGCTGCTCCTTCTCTTTATAAAAAATGCCTCCGCTGTAAGATGGGCGAGCCTTTTTGTCACCTGCGCGGGGCTCGTGGCTGCTCTTCCCATCATCGCCTCTTTTGACAAGACAACACATCTCATGCAGTTTCAGGAGGCTTATGAGTGGATACCTGTATGGGGGATCAACTACTTTGTCGGGATAGACGGCATAAGCGTACTATTCATCTTTCTGACTCTCTTATTGAGCATCCTCTCGGTGCTCGTATCATGGAAGTCTGTTGAGACAAAGGTGAAAGAGTTTCACATAGCCCTGCTTGTGATGGAGACCGCGATACTCGGAGTATTTGTATCGCTTGATTTCTTCCTCTTTTATATCTTCTGGGAGGCGATGCTCGTTCCGATGTTTATCCTCATAGGCGTATGGGGAGGGAAGGACAGGGTTTACGCGGCGGTGAAATTCTTCCTGTACACATTTGCGGGAAGCGTGCTTATGCTCGTCGGAATTATCGTTCTTTATTTCAACGGCAGCGCGACGCTTGATATACTTGCGCTCAGCAGCATGAAGTATCCGTTCACGCTTCAGTGCTGGCTCTTTCTCGCGTTCTTTGCCGCATTCGCCGTGAAGGTTCCCATGTTTCCGTTTCATACATGGCTTCCTGATGCGCATACAGAGGCTCCCACGGCAGGCAGTGTGATACTTGCCGGAGTACTGATAAAGATGGGTGCATACGGTTTTCTCCGTTTCTCCATACCAATGTTTCCGGACGCGGTCAAATTCTTCGCGCTTCCCATATTCATACTCTCTGCTGTTGCCATAATATACGGCGCGCTGGTATGTTTTGCGCAGAAGGACCTTAAGCGCCTTATAGCATATTCGAGCGTTAGCCACATGGGTTTTGTCACGTTAGGCATCTTTGCACTGAATACGCAGGGAGTTGAGGGCGGGATACTCCAGATGCTGAATCACGGCATTATCACAGGCGCGTTATTCCTTATGATAGGGATGATTTACGAGAGAACGCATACGAGGGCGATCTCCGATTACGGCGGTTTTGCGCGAATTGTTCCGTGGTATGCGGGAATCTTCATAATATTTCTTTTTGCTTCAATCGGTTTGCCGGGCACTAATGGTTTTATAGGAGAGTTCCTCATAATACTTGGCGCGTTCAGTGCTCATAAGCTCTTCGGCGTGCTTGCGGCAACAGGCATTATACTTGGAGCAGGTTATATGCTTTGGCTTTATCAGAGGGTCTTTTTTGAGGGATATAAAGAAGGTCTCTCTGTGCCGGATATTAATTTGAGGGAAGTTGTTATTCTTCTTCCGCTGATCATTCTTGTCTTCCTGATAGGTTTCTATCCTGACGCGCTGCTTGATTTCATGCATCCGTCAGTAGAGCATCTTATCGGGGAGTTCAGGGCTGATACAAATGGAGATAATATTTTTTCTCAATACATAAGTTTATATTTAGGAGGCCTTTAACTTTGCCGCATTTACGCAGCATGATTCTTATATCTCCGGAGATTCTTCTTGTGCTGACCGCACTGTCCCTGCTTCTGCTTGACTTTCTTGTGAAGAGAAAGGGCGTTGTTGCCGCAACCGCAGTATTTGGGCTTCTTTTTTCATCGTTTGTAAATTATTGGCTAATAAGATCAGGCTTAACAGGCGGTACAATACAGGGGATGTTTGCTTTTGACGGATATGCAAACTTTTTTAAACTGATCTTCTATGCAACGCTTCTCCTGACGATACTGCTTTCAGTTAAATACCTTGTTATAGAGAAGGTCTCTGCAGGTGAATACTATTCGCTCCTTGTTTTTTCCACGATCGGAATGATGATTATGGCTTCCGCCACAGACCTTATAGTGCTCTATCTCGGGCTTGAGCTTATGGCGCTTTCAACGTATATACTTGCAGGCATAGTCAGAGGAGACCGCCGCTCTAACGAGGCCGCTCTAAAGTACTTGTTTTTAGGCGCTTTTTCCTCGGCATTCCTCTTGTACGGGATAACGCTTGCATATGGCCTCACCGGCTCAACCAACTTAAGAGAGATAGCATCCGCCCTTCACAGCCTGAAGCTTGCGGAAAGTCCCATTACAATGCTTTCCCTTATATTTTTTATAACCGCCTTTGGCTTTAAGGTTGCGCTGGCGCCGTTTCATATGTGGGCGCCTGATGTTTATGAGGGCGCGCCCACGCCGGTTACCGCCTTTATGTCAGCAGGACCCAAGGCTGCCGGGTTTGCGGTCATGGGAAGGGTGCTCTTTGATGTATTCGGGGACTTGCAGATGCAGTGGTCTATTATCCTTGAGCCCCTTGCTATACTGACTATCGCTGTCGGAAGCATCATCGCCCTTTCACAGACAAACATCAAGAGGATGCTTGCATACAGCTCCATTGCTCACGCAGGCTATGCGCTTATCGGCATAGTGATAGGCACTCCTGAGGGGTTTGTCAGCACCATGAACTACCTTATGATATACATGATAATGAATATGGGCGCATTTGCAATTGTAATAATGCTGAAGAGGAAAGGGTTCTCAGGAGAGAACCTTGAGGATTACGCGGGGCTTGCCAAAAGCCATCCTGCTGCCTCGGCACTGATGCTCGTCTTTATGTTCTCACTCACAGGCATTCCGCCTACGGCAGGCTTTATCGGCAAGTTCTATATATTCATGGAAGCGGTTTACGCGGGGCATACCTATCTGGTGATAATTGCCGCGCTCTTCAGCGCTGTCTCGGCGTTCTTCTATCTGAGGGTTGTAATGTACATGTATATGAAGGAGCCTGCCGGTGATATTGCCCTGAGCACGTCCAGAACAGTCGGGATCGCGCTTGCGTTTGCAGTAATAATGGTTTTTGTCATAGGCGTCTTTCCATCGCTCCTGCTCAATTTTGCGCGAAGCTCTTTCTTCGGGTAGATGATATTAAAAATACAAAGATCATCTCCGATTTCTGTCATTCCGGCTTGTCTGTGCCCGATGTTTGGGTATCCGGCATCTTAATTAACAACCCCCTTACCCCCCTTTATTAAGGGGGAATATTGACACATATCTGCTGTAAAGTTATACTCTTTTTATGAAATTAAAAATTATCCTTCTCTCTTTTATCTTTCTTTTTCTATTCTCAGACCATTCATATGCTGATGTTATTGTTATCAAGAGCGCGGGCACTGTAAATCCGGCAATGTCAGGCTTCATCTCAATGCACATTGACGAGGCCGCAAAAGAGAAGGCCGAGCTTCTTGTCATTGAACTTGACACCCCCGGAGGGCTCGACACATCCATGAGGAGCATTGTCCAGAAGATGATCGCAAGCGAAGTGCCTGTAGCAGTGTATGTGTCACCAAGCGGGGCGAGGGCTGCCTCAGCTGGAGTATTCATCACCATTGCCGCGCATATAGCCGCGATGTCGCCCGGCACAAATATAGGAGCGGCCCATCCTGTCGCAATGGGCGGAAAGATGGATGACACTATGGCTGCCAAGGCTGAGAATGACGCCGCCGCGTATATCAAATCTCTTGCTGAGAAGAGGGGCAGAAACGCGGAATGGGCTGAGAAAGCTGTAAGAAAGAGCGTCTCCATTACAGAAAAGGAGGCGCTTGAGGCGAATATCATAGACCTTATCGCGCCCGATGTTAAAACGCTGCTTGAGAAGATTGACGGCAAGGTTGTTGAGACAACTCTTGGCAAGCGCACCCTGAAGACCGCCGGAGCTGTAATCAAATACAAAGAGATGACCCTGCGTCACAAGATACTCGATTTTCTGAGCGATCCGAATGTAGCATATCTCCTCATGATGTTAGGGTTTTACGGCATATTCTTCGAGCTCACAAATCCGGGCGCGATATTCCCCGGAGTTATCGGCGCCATATCATTGATAATAGCCTTTTATTCATTCCAGACACTCCCTGTAAATTATGCGGGCCTTCTCCTGATTATTGTAGGCATAGTCCTTTTTATACTTGAAATTAAAATTACCTCATTCGGGCTTCTTACCATAGGAGGGCTGATATCCATGTTTATCGGCTCCATGATGCTCTTTGAATCTCCGCTTCCGTTCTTTAAAGTCTCGATGAAGGTTATCCTGCCTTCTGTTATACTTACGGCAGTATTCTTCAGCCTTACAGTCTGGCTTGCTTTGAAGGCATACAGACGGAAGCCCGCAACCGGCGCTGAAGGGCTCATCGGCCTTGAAGGCACGGCACGGACAGCCGTAGATAAAGAGGGCATGGTATTTGTTCACGGAGAGTTATGGCGTGCATGGAGCGATGAGCCCATACAGGCGGGAGAAAAAATTATAGTGGAAAAGATGGAGGATTTGAAGTTAAAGGTCAGGGCTAAATAATCTAAATCCGCAGATTGCGCAGATGACACAGATATTGAAATCATAATAAGGAGTCTTTTTTATATCTGGGAAATCTGTGTAATCTGCGGAGAAAAACAAAGGAGGATCAAAATGCCGCAGATACCTTTTGCAGGAATCATATTTGTTGTACTGCTTATAGGTTATTTCTTTACCAGCGCAGTAAAAATTCTTAAGGAATACGAAAGGGGTGTTGTATTCAGGCTTGGAAGGCTTATCCCTGTCAGGGGTCCCGGACTTGTGCTTATATGGCCTATTCTCGATAAACTCGTAAAGATAAGCCTTAGGACCATCACGATGGATGTCCCGGCCCAGGACATCATCACGAGAGACAATATCTCGGTGAAGGTGAACGCTGTGGTATATTTCAAGGTCGTGGCGCCTGAAAAAGCTGTCACCGAGATTGAAGATTACTACACAGCTACATCGCAGATATCCCAGACCACCCTGAGAAGCATATTAGGTCAGAGCCAGCTTGATGACCTTCTTGCAAAAAGAGACGAGCTTAACGCTCAGCTCCAGAAGATAATAGACGAGCAGACAGAGCCGTGGGGAATAAAGGTCACCACTGTTGAGGTGAAGAATGTGGACCTGCCGCAGGAGATGCAGAGGGCCATCGCCAAACAGGCAGAAGCGGAGAGGGAAAGAAGGGCAAAAGTTATACATGCGGACGGAGAATTCCAGGCATCACAGAAACTGGCGGATGCGGCGCAGATAATGGCTACACAGCCAATGGCCATGCAGCTGAGATTCCTCGGGACTCTTGCGGAGATATCAACAGAAAAGAACTCAACTATAATATTCCCGGTGCCTATAGACCTGTTGGAGCCGTTCCTGAAGAAATTGAAGAAAGATGCAGGCGATTAGCAAGAGATACTAAAGCATGATAAAAAAACACGGCCCCATAATTACAACCCTCAAGCAGGCAAAGCGTGTAATAACCGTTTTAATCGGCTTTACGGTTTTGGTGCTGGGCGGTATAATGCTTGTTACGCCGGGGCCCGGCATACCTACGATTGTTGTAGGCCTTGCCATTTTGGGAACGGAGTTTATATGGGCCAGAAGACTATATAAGCGGTTTGAAGACGGAGCAAATCATATCAAGAATTCGGTCTTTAATAACAATAAAAATAAAAAGTGACAAAGCGGCAAAGGCACAAAGTGGCAAAGGTAAAAACTTTGTACCTCTGTGCCTTTGTAACTTATTGCCTTTTCTAATTCACGCGCTGATATCCATTTCGCCTATCAGGATGCTCGGCGAGCCTTTTCCGCCGTAAAACGTGAGGTCGCTTCCGACAGCCTCCACTTTCTTGAAAAGCTCTAATATGTTGCCTGAAATGACAGCCTCCTTTACCGGGTAGAGCGTTTTCCCGTTCTCGATCCAGAGTCCTGAGATCCCTACCGAGAAATCACCTGATACAGGGTTTGCGGTATGCACGCCCATGACTTCCGTAATTAATATACCTTTGGATAAGGATTTGATCAGTTCATGTTTTCCCTCTGACTCCTGACCCCTGATCCCTAACCCCAGGCTCTCTGATGGTTTTATATAAAGATTCGTTGCTCCAACTCCGGGAAGACTTTTGGAGCTTCCCCTTATTGCATTGCCTGTAGAGACTGTGCTCTCTTTTTTTGCGGTATATGTATTATGGAGATAGCCGGTGAGCACTCCTTTTGAAACAAGGGTCTTGCATGAGACAGGAACCCCTTCATCATCAACAGACCTTGTGCCTGTTCCCCACAGCATTAGGCCGTCGTCAATAATTTCGATTAGCGGGCTGACAATCGTTTGTCCTATTCTGCCTGCAAGCAAGGACCTCTTCTTCTGAACAGCCTCAGCAGAGAGCGATGCGCTAACAATACCGAGGAACTGAACAGCAACATACGGATCAAGTATGACCGGCAATTTGCAAGGATTGATCTTTCTTGAACCAAGAAGCTCAACAGCCCTTCTTGAAGCTGTCTCGGCGATATTCTCAAGGACTATTTTGCTTAAACTCCTGCTTGACGCAAAGCCCCAGCCGATCTGGCTGTCTTTGCCGTCTTCTGCAAGCGGCGTTACAGAAGCGGAGATATAACTGCTCTCGTACGATGCCTTTAGGCCCTTTGAATTAAGGATAGTTGTTACGCCTGTGCCTGCCGAGACCTCAGCCTTCCTAACCTTCGTTATCCTGCTGTCATAAGCGCGTGTCTTCTCCTCAAGATAAAGGGCGTGCTTTATAACATCCTCTTCTCTGAGTTCCTTTATTTTTTCGTCAAATGCCATAACCTCCGCAGGTCTCATTTGAGCAGGGAGGTCAATATAAATATCCGCTTCTGTCCATTTACTCCCTTCAACAGCCTCTGCAATTGTCTTTTCAATATCATCTTTGGAATTGCTCGTTGTAAAAGAGAAGCCGAGGCGATGTCCCTTTATAACTCTCAAAGCTATTCCTATGTCGCATGAAGCTTCCAGCGCCTCAATCTCTCCATCTTTTGCGCTTGCTGAAATGCCTTCCGCGCTCTTTATAAATACCTCCGCTGAATCACAGCCTCTTTTAACAGCCTTTTGTATTATTTCTTCTGCCAATGTCATTGAATCCATTTTATGTTCTCCTTTGTTAATTATAACAACCCCCTTGCTCCCCCTTTTCTAAGGGGGAATCCAACAACCCCTTTGTTCCCCTTTTTATAGGAGCGGGGATTTATTGTTATGTAATGGATTACATAAAATCATGTAATCCATTACATATATATTTTGCAGAATAAGACTTAACCGTCTGTAAAGACGCTCTTTTCCCTCTGGCATCCTGTTTGCATGTATTTAAAATGAAATAAATTGATGATATAATTCTAATAACTGGTATAATTATAATCAAAAGAATCGGAGTTATAAAGAGAATATCAAATAAAAAATGTTTTTCACTGAAATGGAAAAAGCTGGAAATGGAGGCGTTATGAGGAAGAGAAAAACGGTTAAGTTACTCCTGTCAGTATTTTTAATATTTATGGTTTCAGCATTTATATACGCCTTTGATGCCCTTGCTGATATTCCAACGGTCAAGGGAGAGGGGACCTTGACTTCAATAGAAGATGACGGGAGCGTTATTATTGACGATAAGGGCTATGGGCTTGATCCTTCAGCAACAATTATGGACCGTAATGGGAAGAGCGTTTCTATTAAGAAACTCTCACTTCCGGCAAAGGTCAGATTTGAATACAGATACGCGAAAGAAGGTTTTATAATAGTCTTTATAGGGGAAATTAAAGAAAAAGGGGATAGTCCCAGGAGGCGGAGATGAGAGGCGATAATAAAAATATGCTAAAGATATTATTTCCATTGATCTTATTCATGATCATGTTGTTTCCTTCAACTGCCACCCAAGGCGCGGACAACATGCAAAATTATTGCCTTATCCCTCCGTTTTTGGCACAGAGCATTTCGCCTAATGTGCTTGTCGTGCTTGACAACTCACTCAGCATGTGCGGCGAGGCATACGCGGGGGGGTATAACCCCGCGCAGTTTAAAAACGGACAATACTACGGGTATTTTGACGGCGACAAGAATTACAAATATACAGGGGTCAGGTGGGAGGAAACTACAGATTTGATGATAACCGGCACTATCGCAAACCCGATCGCCGCCGGAAGTTTTCTCAACTGGGCAACGATGCGGAGGGTTGAAGTTGCCAAGAAACTGATCATCGGCGGAAAGGCTAACCCCCGCTCTCCGCAGGGTGCTATTACCGTAAAACTCGACGGCGAGACCGCTTGCGGAGGCTGGGATTTCCAGAAAGACTATAATACCACCGGGCAGAACCTCATATTTCCTTTTGAGGGATCATACCGTTTTTCAAGAACAGGCGATGATCTGAATGTAACTCCCATTAGCGGCGGGTTCAGTACATTTAATACATATCCAAACGCTGATATATCCGTTCCCGCGGGATGGAGCGAGTTCCCGGCGGCGGCTCCTGTCACAGCATGGGACAAGGTAGATGACAACCCATCAGACGGAGACGCAACTTACATACAAAACAGCAATACCGCCAGCCCCGTTATCATGAATTATGATTATACACAGGCCAAGCCCGCCGGGGTCATAACCGTTTCAGTCCGGGTAACGGCAAAAAGGGCAAGCGGCAACCAGACAAGAAGGATACAGGGGGTGCTCAGGATAGGGGGAACAGATTACGCCGCAAATTATCAAAATATTTCGGGTTCATATCAAACCTATATCTTTACATGGGCGACCAATCCCTCAACATTGGCGCCATGGGCATGGAATGAGATAAAATCCGCAGGAGTAGGGAGTTTAGAGGGTTTCGGAGTTCAGGCATATCAAAACTACAATTCCCAATATCCCCGTGTAACGCGTGTTGTTTTGGAAGTTTCAGTCGCCACCCCAAACGGAGGGCCTTATAATACGATTGTTGATAAGGGGATGGTAAAGGCGGAAGGGTTGATAGACAGGCTCACCACAGATGTAAGGTTCGGGCTAACTTATTACGCAGGCAGCAACAATGGCGGGAAGGTGGATACATATGTGGATTTTCTGACGCCTACAAATATGATCACATCAATACACAACATGACCCCTCAAACATACACGCCTCTTGGCGAGACCCTTTTTGAGATGGTGCGGTACTACAGGCAGGATGCCCCGTATTATGCCAATAATCCCGCTGACTATAGCGTAGCGGGCAACGCTGCCAGTATGGATCGAGACCCGTACTGGTATCAGCTTTCTGACCTGGACTCGAATTATACTGACAGGTATGTGCCATGCGCAAAGTCATTTATCCTCTTCCTTACAGACGGGGAATCCACTGAAGACCAAAACATACCGGGTAACTCCACAGCATCGCCCTATGCTGCCTGTTCGCTTACCAATATAAAGGCATGCTCAGGCTTTGGAGGCGCTCCAAACAACCCGAACCCCAGATTTGCGGGAACTTCCATAGGAACAACATATTCATTGAATGGAACGGACTATATGGTTGATGTGGCATACTGGGCAAGGACAAACGATATGCGGCCGGGAACGGAAACTGATGTGCCGACGACCTTCCGGCAGAGCCTTCCCGGAACTCAGAATGTGACTCTTTATCCGGTATTTATGTTCGGAGTAGGCTCGACCCTGTTAAAAGATGCCTCGATATACGGAGGGTTTGATGACATTAAAATCAATAATAAGCCTGACTGTACCACAGTGCCGGATGAATGTTACAGGGATACGAATGGTGACGGGAAGGTTGCGTTTCCTGGAAGCGCGAATTCCGGGGTTTGCAGTGGTGCCATCCCCACGGCTTGTACGACAAGTGCTAATTGTACCGCGCCGGCAACATGCGAGTACGATTTCCCTCTCACCTATTATGAAGGGAATGACGGCTATGCCCTTGAGACGAGCATCACAAACGCGATAGCTGATATCCTGAGAAAGGCGTCTTCAGGAACAGCGGCCTCAGTGCTTGCCTCAGGAGAGGAGTCAGGCGCGAACATCCTTCAGGCGGTATTTTATCCCAAACGCTCGTTTGATAACGGCACCGTTGACTGGAGCGGAACACTCCAGAACCTCTGGTTTTATATTGATCCGCAATTCAATGCCTCCTCTATCAGGGAAGATACGGACCAGAACAGCATACTGCATTTGCAAAATGATTATGTTGCCCGTTTTCGTTTTGACGTGCCTTCGCAGACAACACTGGTGGACCTTTTCAGGGATGTAAACGGCGACTACTCATCTCTTCCTTCTCAAGGTTCTATTGAAGTTGACGATTTAAAGAACTTATGGGAAGCCGGAAAACTATTATGGCAGAGGGATATCTCAACGTCTCCGAGGACCATAAAGACCTATATAGGAGATAAATCCGGAGGAAAACCCGTTCTTCAGGATTTCTCTACAGCCGGGACTAATGAGGCGACTTTAAGGCCGTATCTTCAGGCGGCAAATGACGAGGAATCAGAGGCGATCATAAGGTATATTCACGGGGAAGACACGCCTTTTACCCCCATAATAGATACGAATGGCGACGGCGTTTCGGATTTTAACGTGTCATACAGGAGCAGGACCGTTCAAATTGACTTGAGCAGCCCGCCTGACAACGACACTTTAGACCCCGGTGAAGAGCCAAAGGTCTGGAAGCTTGGGGACATCATCAGCTCAACGCCAAAGGTCTCCTCGTGGGTCCCGCAAAATACTTATGATGCAGTATACGAAGACGATTCATATGCCAAATTCATCTGCAAAGATACCAGAGGTACTGCCGCATGCACTTCCGAATACGACGACAGGGGGATGGTCTTCACAGGGGCCAATGACGGCATGCTTCATGCCTTCAAGTTAGGCACATTGCAGTTGAGGTCAGCATGGAACGCGGCTGATTTTGAGCAGGCGAGGGTCTTAAACCCTGACACAGGGTTGCCATGTTCTGCCGCAGATGCGACAAGGTGCGGCTCGGAGATCTGGGCATTCATCCCAAAACATGTGCTGCCGTATCTCAAATATAACGCTGACATCGGCTATTGCCACCTCTTTAATGTTGACGGCATACCATATTTATTTGACGCCAGCATCGGGGCGGCGGCCGGCCTGAAAAGGGCTTCAGACGGCACATCATGGAGGAGCATACTTATCGGCAGTATGAAGCATGGCGGCGCCTGCAGAGGGTCGGGTTCCGGATGCACAAACTGTGTAGAATCTCCGGGTGTGGACTTAAACGGCGACGGCGACAAGACTGACATTGTTAACGGCAACGCAGAGAGTAAATTGGGACTCTCCTCTTACTTTGCCATAGATATTACTGACATTGACCCCGCGAACTGGACGCTTCTATGGGAATTCTCAGATGAGAATATTCCTGTTGCCGAGCTTGCGGATGGAGGCCTGGGCTTCTCGACAACAGGCCCGGCAGTCGTGAGGATCAACCCGGCAACTTGTCAGGACGCCGCGGGCAACCCTATAAGTAATAAAGAAGCATGCAACGGAGAGTGGTTTGTAGCTATACCGTCAGGCCCTACAGGCCCGATAGATACAGCTACAAGGCAGTTTATGGGACGGTCTGACCAGAAGCTGAAGGTCTTTGTTATTAACGCGGGGACCGGCGAATATAAGGCAGCGATTAAAACTTTTAACGGCGCCGCGATAGATTATGCCTTCGGCGGCTCTGCCATGGATTCGGTCATAGACCCGGACCTTGACTATCAGGACGATGGCTTTTATTTCGGATATACAAACAGGGTCACTATCGGCGGAGTTGACACTTGGACTAACGGAGGTGTTATCAGGGTCATGACAACAGAGGATCCTGACCCCACAAAATGGGTTGGGAGCAAACTGATCGAGGGCATAGGCGCTGTCACCGCCGCTGTCAGCCGTATGGAGGATACAAACACAAATAAATTATGGACATACTTCGGCACCGGCAGATACTTTTTTAAGCAGTTCGGGGTCATTGATGATGCCGCAACTCAGAGGAGAATTTACGGAGTAAAGGACCCCTGCTATGTTTCTCCTGCTGCGGAGCCTTCCTTTACGGCAGGATGTGGAACCACAATCTCAGCGGCTACCCTTGATAACGCGACAACCGTTCCACTTCCAAGTGACCCGGAAGATACTGAAGGCTGGTTCATAGATTTAGATGCCTCCGGCGCTACTTATGACGCAGAGAGAGTGACCACTGACCCTGTTGCAAGCACTATCGGCGCGGCCTTCTTCACCACGTTTAAGCCGACAGCGGACATTTGCGGCTACGGCGGAAGAAGCCATCTCTGGGCCGTAAAATATAACACCGGCGGCACTGTGGCGGACATCCTGAGAGGCAAGGCGTTAATTCAGGTCTCTACAGGCTCTATTGAGGAGATAGAGCTGAAGAGTGCGTTTAAAGAGAATAATCCGGGTGACCCGGATTATGATCCTGACCTGCCGGACAACCCTGATTCAAAAGGTGACCGGAGAAGCGGAGAAATGATCGGCAAATCGCCTGAAGGCCCGGGCTTGATCCTTCTAACAGCGCCTCCTCCTACTGAGAAGGTCATACATATGAGAGAGAAGTAATACAAGATGCAGGATACAGGATGCACGATAGAAGATGAAGGAAAGAGCACAGTCATATAGGGATCTTGAGATTTTTGTATTAGCAAAAGAGTTGGCTGTGAAGGTGCATAAAATGACATTGGAAGAACTGCCCAAATTTGAGATGTTCGAAGAAGGCAGTCAAATAAGACGATCTTCAAAGTCAATAGCAAGTAACATTGTTGAAGGATTTGGGAGAAGAAGGTATAAGAACGAATTTATTCAATTTCTGACTTATGCCGTTGCATCCTGTGATGAAACTAAGGTTCATTTAGAAATGCTTTATGAAACAGGGCCTCTAAAAAAGGATATTTTTGATAAGCTTCTTTATGGATATAAAGAATTGGGTGCAAAACTATTTAACTTTAGAGAAGCCGTTATAACAGGCCATCGTGCATCATGAATCAGTTAAGGATACAAGATGCACGATGCAAGATGCAGGATAACAACAAGATGCGAAAAGCGGTATACAAGTCTTTATCATGTATCATGAATCATGGATCATGCATCTTGAATCCTGCATCCTGCATCATGAGAAGCGGCTTTACAATAATAGAACTGCTGGTAGTTATCAGTGTGATCGGGATATTGGCGATCGCCCTTGGTTTTTCATTTGAGGGATGGCAGGGACGTTATAAGGTGGAGAGCCAGATAAAGGATGTGGAGAGCGATCTTATGAAGGCAAGGGCGCGCGCAATGCAGCGGAACAGGGCGCATTTCGTTACTTTGACGGCAAATCAATATACGGTACAGGAGGATCTCAGCCCCTGGCCTGATGGTGATGGAACTTTAACAGCGGCGGACGATGTCCGTCCCGCCGGATACAACGACCCGATACCTTTGCTGCAGAAAGACCTGAATCTTCCGTATGTTCTTACGTGGAGTGATGCAGCGGATACTGAGATAGAGTTTACTACAAGGGGACTTTCAAACGATAATAAGACAATATGCTTATTTACGGATTTTGACGGAGACGGAGATTCAGATGTTGAGCCTGATTATGACTGTCTGGTGATCTCGCAGACAAGGATTAATATGGGGAAATTAAATTCTCAAACAGGAGCTTGTGATGCCGCAAACTGTATTCAAAGATAAAAAAGGATTGACACTGGTTGAGGTGCTGATATCCTTGCTTGTTACGCTTATACTCTTTCTTGCGCTCATGCAGAGCGTCCTCCTCTCAGTAAACATGAACAACAGGAACCAGCTGAGGGATGAGGCTGTGAACGTGGCAGAGGAGAGGATGAGGGAGTTGAGAAGCCTCGATTTTGATAATGCGGATTTAGCAGACACCGGAGGAGCAGCAGTAGCAGACGGAACGGTAACAAGGAATTTCAGGAATTTTACAACACCTTTTACCTTTAACAGAACGCGTGCAATTGATAATCTTGGGGCGGGTGTGATGACAATCGCGGTGACTGTGAGTTACATGAATATCAGGGATAATACATGTTCGGGCACTACGAATGAATGCACTACTGACGGTGACTGTTCTTCAGGCCAGACATGCGGCTCAACGCACACAATTAACTCAATATTAAGGGACAGCGACTAATGAGAAGAGAGCAGGGATTTACACTTATAGAACTGCTGGTGGCGATGGCGATGTTTGTATTTGTAATGGCATCAGTCTCCACTATCTTTACCTCGCTGCTTACGCAGTTCAAACAGCAGAGCAGGATGGGGGAGACCCAGATAGAGGGGGTCATCGGGCTTGAGATCTTAAGGCGGGATATAAAGCACGCGGGTTTCGGGCTTCCATGGAGAATGAACGGTGCCACATATCGCGAGGCAGAGGCAGAAGCGGGAGGAACACCGTGGGTCGATCGTGTCTTTAATGACGGCCCTCCGGATAACCCTGCAAGGGGGACTGACGTGGCAGGAGCCTCTAATGCGCCGGGAGCTATCCGCAGTGACAATCTGGGCCTGTATAATTCTGACGTGCTTGTGCTGAAGGCTGCCAATCTGGCGATTAACGGCGCAAGCCAGAGGTGGACGCGGCAAGGGGCAGGAGATGTTAAAAGAAACGGCCCGCCGGATGATCTATATGATCCGTTATCAGGTGATGCTTTTGTAAGCAGTGACCGTGTAATTGTTATCTCTCCGGGGAGTTCGGACGCAACCAGACGCGGCCTTGTGCTC
Source organism: Nitrospirota bacterium (assembly GCA_040758255.1). Taxonomy (GTDB): domain Bacteria; phylum Nitrospirota; class Thermodesulfovibrionia; order UBA6902; family UBA6902; genus JACRPZ01. The sequence continues at coordinate 2,076 of JBFLVX010000016.1, read as the reverse complement.
TCTAATGATGCTGACCCGGCAAGCTGGAGAACAACTTATAATGCTACTGCGGCCTTTGCGCCAGCTCCTTTAACAAGCCCGGATATTAATATTATCTATGGCATCAAGCAACTGCCTGTTGGCGGCGGAGCCGTATCTGCCACAGACCCAAGGATGCCGTTTAACAGAACAGAATACTATATCAAAATCCCCACCAGCCCAATGCCCAATCAATGCGCAGGAGGCACGGGGATCCTCTACAGGAGCGAACTCAGTCATGCTACTGGAACGCATACGGGAACTGAAGACCCTCTTCTTGACTGCGTGGCTGATTTTCAGGTTGTATATACAACCAATATCGCTGGTGTAACTGGTGTCGCTGCTGAGGACTATACAAATGGACTTACAGCCGCTCAGATAAGAACCCAGATAAGAACGGTCACAGTTTACATCCTTGCACAGGAAGGACAGAAAGACCCGGATTTTACGTTCGTGCCACCTACTTATACCCCTGCTGCCCCTGCAAATTCTGTCAGGGTTGGCCCGCTGAATTCAACAACCCTTGGCAGGGACTTTAACTTTGCAACTAACGGCATAACCGATTGGCAGAATTACCGTTGGAAAGTATATACATTAACAGTAAGTCTGGAGAACACGGGATAACGATATGAAGATCTTAAATAATGAAAAAGGCATTGCGCTATTCATGGTGCTGGTCTTATCTGTAATAATGCTCTCCATTACCGCAGCGGTCTTATACATGGTTACAGAGGGCACGAAAAGTTCCGGCAGGGAGAAACGCTATAAGACAGCTATTGAGGCAGGTCTCGGCGGGCTGGATATCAGTTATGAGCTGATAGGCACAAGAGGAGATACGGCCAATCTTGTAAATGTAGTATTAGCGGGACGTAACGCTGTTGTCTCAACGCCTGCTGAATGCGTTCCAAGCGCAGTTGCGGCATGCGTTGCGCTTGATGATTATAGTGCCGGTTATACAGGACTGGCAACCAAACTCAGGCTTCCGACATCAATTGGGACAGCAGGCGACTCATGCTGGTCTGGATGTGACAGCACCCTGCCTATAGACCCGGACGTCCCTGCTACATATGATATGAGCTTTCAGCTTGGCGCAGCGCCGGATCCCGTCTATGATGTCTTTGTGAAGATTGTTGATACTACCATAGGTAATTCAGCGCCGTCTACCGGCCTGGTGAAGACAGGAGTCGTGCTTACTAATTCAGGCGAGATCACAGTGCCGAAAATAAATTATTTATATACAATTGAAGTGCTGTCACAGGATGCGGCTAATCCTGATGAACGGGCCAGAGCCTCTGTTTTATACGGATACTAACCTATGACCGTGCAAAGATTCTTTTACTATGCTGTCATGTCTGCCTTTATACTTCTGTCATGTTCATCTGAAAAGGGCGCGGATATTCAACAAACGCCACGAGGAGAAGAAACCGGCGCTGAAAGCCCTGCTGAGCAGACAGCCCTGCTTCATGATGCTGAGTATTCAATGAAGATTGAACCTCAGGAAGGGTTCCGTAATACTGCTTTCCGTTTGTCCGCCCGCAACTTTGAACTTTCTAATGCCGGGATACAGTGGATGGTAAACGGTGTTCCTGTCAAAGGCGCTGAAGGCATGTCCTTTACTCCTCAGCAGGATGCTCCTGGCCAGAGGAAGGGCGATACAGTGCAGGCAAAGGCGGTTATTGATAATAAAGAGGTTCTCTCCAACATTGTGAAGATCAAAAATGCCCCGCCTGAATTTACAAGAATAAAGATCATGCCGGAGGTTTTTAAACCGGGCGATACGCTGTTTGTCGAGGCAGCTGCAAATGATGCGGATGGCGATGAGGTGAAAATCTTCTATAAATGGCTGAAGAACGGAGAGCCCGCGGGAGAGAGTATGCAGATTCACAGCCCTCTCAAAAGAGGGGACAGTATCTCCGTTACAATAACTCCCTTTGACGGTGAGGAGTATGGGAGCCAGGTTGTTTTTAACAGAAAGATAGAGAATCTGCCGCCAATGATTGTTGAGGATATGAAATTTAATTTCGATGGAAAAATCTATACTCACCAGGTCAGGGCTGA
>JBFLVX010000015.1:0-27546 GCA_040758255.1 Nitrospirota bacterium | reverse complement strand
GCCTGAATATTACCGTAATAGGTTTTGACATCAGCAAGCTTAAGCAGCGAACTCCTCCCCGAGATATGCCTTTATCACAACCGGATCATTCCTCACCTCATCCGGTTTGCCTTCGGCTATCTTCTTTCCATAGTCCATGACAACAATGCGGTCGGATATGCTCATCACAAGCTTCATATCATGTTCAATAAGCAGTATGGATATCTTCTCCCTGTCGCATATCCCCCTGATAAGATCATCAAGCTCCCGCGTCTCCTGCGGGTTCATACCCGCTGCCGGCTCATCAAGCATCAGTATAAATGGCTCTGTTGCAAGCGCGCGCGCTATCTCAAGGCGTCTCTGCGCGCCGTAAGGAAGGTTTTTGGCGAACTCCTTAAGGTATTCAGAGAGTCCTATCATATCAAGGATCTCGCGGCTCTTCCGCACCACCTCTTTCTCCTCCTGAAGAGTTGACCTCCCCCTGAAGATCGCGCCTATGATCCGCGAATGAGTGCGGCAGTGGCGTCCTATCATGACATTCTCAAGAACGGTCATATTCGGGAAGAGACGTATGTTCTGAAAAGTCCTTGCAATGCCTTTTTTTGTAATGATGTTAGGTAATAATCCGTTGATCCTTTCCATTCCTCCTCCGGCAGAAGAGATGAATATATCCCCTCCTGACGGTTCATATATCCCTGTTACGCAGTTAAATAATGTAGTCTTGCCTGCGCCGTTAGGCCCGATAACCGCAAGCACCTCACCCTCTCTTATCTCCAGATCAAGAGAATCCAGAGCGCGAAGCCCGCCGAAATCCATGCTCAATTTGCTCACCTTAAGAAGAGGGTTCATTTATCAATCCCCCTGCCCTCTTTTACACCCTCAAACTTATATCTGCGTTGTATCTTGCTGATCATGCCCTGCGGCCTGAATACCATCATGATTATCAGCACTGCCCCGAAGACGAGCATCCTGTATTCCGAGAAGACACGTAGATGCTCCGGCAGAAGAATAAGAATGAACGCGCCTGCGATAACTCCGGGGATCGAGCCCATGCCTCCGAGCACAACTATGGAGAGGATTATTGCCGACTCGATAAATGTAAAGCTTGCGGGATTGATGAATGTCGTCCTTGCAGCGAAGACAACGCCCATCATACCTGCCCATGTCGCGCCCAGTGCAAACGCGGATAATTTTGTCCTTGTCTTGTCTATGCCCATTGCCTGGCACGCGATCTCATCTTCCCTTAATGCTTCCCATGCCCTCCCTATCCTTGAGTTCTGAAGCCTGCCAACAACAAAGACCGTGAAGAGCGCGAGCGCTATCATCAGGAAATAAATATAGATCGTTGCGCCCTTCAGAGGAAACTGCATGCCGAAGAAAGACGGCCTTGCTATATTTGCGATGCCGCTCGGGCCGAAAGAAAATTCATTCCAGTTTTCAAGGATGAGCCTTATTATCTCCCCGAAGCCGAGGGTCACAATGGCGAGATAATCACCCCGCAGACGGAGCACGGGAAATCCGAGGAGTATTCCGAAAAGGGCACCCAATAAAGCGCCGACAGGGAGGACTGTCCAGAAGCCGAGTCCGAAGTGATGATTAAGCAGGCCGTAGCTGTACGCGCCGACCGCGTAGAAAGCAACGTATCCAAGATCAAGCAGACCCGCAAGGCCCACAACTATATTAAGCCCAAGGCCGAGAACTGCGTACATTAATGCGGTTGTCATGATATTGACCTGATAAGAGGAGAATAAAAAAGGGAATGAGAGTGCAAAGACAGCCAGTGCAGAGAGAGCGGGTTTATAGAGACGCGGCTCGCTCATGAGTCTCTGGAGAAGCGGCGCTGTATCGGTTTCACAAGCCTCCGAATCTTTGAAGCATCTCTCCCTTCTCTTTATAAGATACCGCCATAAGAGAGAGAGGAGAAAGCTGCCTGCGCCGACAAGGAACATATTATGCCATCTCCACTCAACCGCCTTTTCAACGGGGTTGATATGTATCACCATGATTGGGAATGTCAGGAACATGAACCATATTGCGGTGAGAAGAGATCTTTTTATTTCAGAGAAATTTAACATTTTCATATTGTTTCTACCCCTCTTTGGCAAAGAGGGGTCAGGGGAGATTTTCCACTTATAAATTCTCCAATATCTTTTGAATTAAGCCTTCCATATTTTTTAAAGCTTCTATGTCAGAAAATCGCAATACCTTCAATCCCATGCTTCTCAGGCAGTCGTCTCTTCTGATGTCCTTTGCTTTTCCATCATCTGTATAATGCTGTCCTCCGTCAAGTTCAATAACCAGATCAGCCTTTGGGCAATAGAAATCAACAATGAATTCTCCTATAGGTTTTTGTCTGTAAAAATGATAACCGTTCAACTGCTTGCTCCTGATCTTTGCCCAGAGTAATTTTTCTGCATCGGTCGCTTCCTTCCTAAGCCGTCTGGAAAATCCCTTCAGAGTCTTGTTGTAACTGAGCACGTTAGAAAAATCCCCCCTCACCCCCCTTTGCCAAAGTGGGGCATATACAATGTATGCCTTAAACCTTATCCGTTTTTGACTTGCCGAGCAATCCCTCCGGCTTAAATATCAAAATAAGCACAAGCAGCGCAAAAGCAAAGACATCCTCATAATCGCTTGAGACATATCCGGTTGCAAAGCTCTCCGTCCACCCAAGGATAAATCCTCCCAGCACCGCGCCCGGAATGCTTCCGATGCCTCCGAGCACCGCCGCTGTGAATGCCTTTATGCCCGCTATAAATCCGATAGAAAAATTTATCTGCCCGATGTGGGACGCGATAAGTATCCCGCCGATTGCCGCAAGAGACGATCCGATTACAAAGGTCATTGATATAACCCTGTTAACATCAACCCCTGAAAGCACTGCCATATCCCTGTCCTGCGCAGTCGCGCGCATCGCTATCCCGATCTTTGTGAATTTGATAACAAGCGTAAGTATTATCATGACAACAGCGGTTGTCAGTAAGATCATCATCTCCGTTGAACTGAATATATGTTCATACTGCTTCATGAACTGAAATTCAGGGATGAGGTTCGGGAAGGGAAGGAAATCAGAAGTCTGCGCAAGACGCACATAGTTCTGAAGAAAGATAGACATGCCTATGGCGCTTATAAGAGGGGAAAGCCGGGGCGCCTGACGGAGAGGTTTGTATGCTATCTTCTCGATGGTAAAACCATACGCGGATGAATATATGACAGCGACAAGCGATGCCAGAACAAGTATAGCTATTTTGCTGAACCCGTAAAGGGTGAGAACGCTTGCGATGATAAGCGCGGTGAACGCGCCTATCATATATATCTCGCCATGGGCGAAATTTATCAGCCCGATAATGCCGTAGACCATGGTGTAGCCGAGAGCGATAAGAGCGTATATGCTGCCCCGCGTCAGCCCGCCAAGAAATAGCCCGAAGAAATACTCCATAAACCCACGCCCCTAAAAGTGAATTGCAGTATTATATCACGATATAAACGGGCAAGGCTGATGAATGACACTGAATGCCGATAGCCATTCTCCACGTCTTTATTTCGTCTGGCGTATAATAGTACAATAATTCATACATCATTCAAGGAGGTAAAAAATGGGTGTCGGCGTAATGGTTGATTTAAAAGTAGAAGACATAGCGGCTTCGATTAAGAAAATGAAAAAGTCAGACAAGGAAGCGCTATTCCTCATTTTGTCGGGGGAAGGCAAGGAAGTTGCCAGAAGATTAAGGGAAGTAAAATCAAAAAAAGTGAAAACCCTGACAAGAGAGGAGACGTTCAAGGATGTCCTATAGGGATGAATATCATCCAAAGGTAAAATCAGACATAAAAAAACTTGATAAATCCTTAGCACGTGAAATTTATGACGTGCATATAGATAAAATTCTGTTTCATCCCTTCGCAAACGAAAATCTTCACGGTGACCTTGAGGGGTCATCAAGCTATCATTTCAGAAAGAACAAAGTAGATTACAGAATCGCCTATTCCGTTGACGACACAAGGAAAGTTGTTTATTTCCTGATGATAGCAAAGAGAGAGAATTTCTACGAGATATTAAAGAGACGATTGTTGTAAAGGTCATACCAGCATAAACGCTCAAAAGCCAAACGGGGATAAGTATTTGTCATTCCCCCACCCCAGTTCCCGCCCTTCCCTATCCATTAGTTCTCACTTCCCTATTCCTACTTTTTGATGGCTTGGTTATAATATGGACATCCAGTTAATTGACTTCATCCTGCACACAGGATAAACGACGATAACACAGAGGCGAAGTTGATGAACGCATCATTTCTTCTTTACGTTTAACTGGATTGCCGGTGAATGGCAAATAGATATGGGATATGAGAGTGGAGTAACAGAATGATAAGCTTACCACCAGGGCTTTATGATCTATTACATACTACCGAACTACGTAAACGAATTGAGAATGCCGGATTGCTTGATCATGCTGTTTGGGGAAAGCTGGACCTTGAGGAGTTGCCCAATAGGCTTGCCGTACTGTTATCTCGTGAATTATCATCTTATATATCTCAATTACTATCAGGTAAAGATGAACAAGCGTGGCAAGATGCATTAACTCAAGCACTGCAATCGCCACAAGTTTTACTAAGGTTGATAAAGGAATTGCTTCCTGAGTCAGCCCACGTTTTGCATCAAATCAAACCTCCTTCAATATTGACTGCATCCATTGATCGCCCTGATACGCCACTGTCTGTATCTGCGCTGTTAACTGGTTCCTCGCGTAGCCCAGCTTTACGCACACAACTAAACAAAGAACTTGCAAGTTGTGATCGTGCTGATTGGCTAGTTTCATTTATTAAATACTCTGGCATTCTGCCACTAATGGATACATTGCGTCAATTTACACAACAATCCTCTCCTGAGGGTGGATTAAAGTTGAGAATTGCCACAACTTCATACATGGGTGCTACAGATGTCAAAGCCATTGAGGAATTGCTAAAGCTTCCTAATACTGAAATCAGAATATCATACGACACTAAAAGAACTCGTTTGCATGCTAAAGCATATCTATTTCATCGTAATACTGGTTTTAGTTCCGCCTATATTGGTTCGGCTAATGTCTCAAAAGCTGCCCTAGATGAAGGCCTAGAATGGACAGCAAAAATAAGCCAGTATGAATCGGAACATCTTTGGCGCCATGCAGTTGCGAGTTTTGAGTCGCATTGGGAAGATAACAATGAATTTACTACTTGCCTTACTACAGACATGCCAAAACTCCGTCAGGCTTTAGCAAAGGAGCAAACCGGGTTATACGAAGATGATATAAGTGCTTTTTTTAACCTTCAACCTTTTGGTTATCAGAAAGCAATTTTGGAAGACATTGCTGCCGAGCGTGCAGTTGGTAAACATAAGCACTTAGTGATTTCAGCAACAGGCACTGGTAAAACTATGATTGCAGCCTTTGATTACAAAAACTACTCATCGCAGGGGCAAGGTCTCCCAAGGTTGCTTTTTGTTGCTCACCGTGAAGAAATTCTGAAGCAGGCTCGTGCCTCCTACCGTCAAGTATTGCGTGATGGGAGTTTTGGTGATATTATGGTTGGAGGCTCAAACTTATCACAAGAAGACCATCTATTTTGTACTGTACAAAGCTGGAATAGTCGCAACTTCTCTGATTTTACACCAGATCATTTTGATTATGTAGTGCTTGATGAAGCTCATCATGCAGCTGCTAATAGCTACCAAAATCTTATTAATCATATAAATCCAAAGGTGTTGCTTGGCCTAACCGCAACTCCAGAGCGTATGGATGGCCTCGATATTCGCAATGATTTCGGAGGCGCCTTTACACATGAAGTGCGCTTACCTGAAGCCATTGAACGAGCTTTACTTTGTCCTTTTCACTATTATGGGATTCCGGATTTGGAAGGGTTGGATTTTACAGCGATTGAATGGAAACGTGGCGGATATGATATATCGCAACTTTCGAATGCAATAGAAAATAATGCCGCGCGTGCAAACTGGGCAATGAGTCAAGTAGAACGTTACGTAGCTGATATGAAGCAAGTGCGTGGGCTTGGCTTTTGCGTCAGTATTAGGCATGCTGAATTTATGGCCGATTATTGCAATAGAAATAATGTTCCAGCTATTGCAGTAAGTGGAGAATCTCCTCGTGACGTTCGTCAGGAGGCGCAACGAAAGCTTGAGCAGTGTAAGGTTAACTTTATCTTTACTGTTGATTTATATAACGAGGGCGTCGATATTCCAAGCGTGAATACGATTATATTTCTCAGACCGACAGAAAGCTTAACACTTTTTTTACAGCAACTGGGGCGCGGCTTGCGACTTCATGATGAAAAATCGCACCTGACTGTTTTGGATTTTATTGCTCCGCAACACCGCAATTTTAATTTTGCGAAACGTTTTCAATCCTTGTCTAGCAGACCAGAATTAAGAGTAGATAAACAAATTGAGTCTGATATGCCATTTGTGCCTGCTGGATGTCAATTACATTTAGAGCGTCAAGCAAAAGAATACGTACTAAATAACATTCGCTCTGCCACAGCGCGGCTTCGTGGTGAACGCCTTCTTAGCGAATTAAGACAATTGCGTTCAATTGTTCCAGGTAACATTACCCTACAACAGATTCTCGACTATCTTCATTTGGATACCCCTGATGAGCTTTACAAGCGTGGTATACCACATGTCTTGTTGGCTAAGGCAGAAGGCAAGCAGCCTGATGATCTTGTCGAGCTTGACAGCATACTATCAAATGGATTCCGTCGGATAGCGCTAATGGATGATACGCACTTGATGCAAGACGCTAAGAGGTTGCTAGAGACTGGAAATAGTAACGATTCCCTTACAAGCGCATTGATTCATAGTGTTCTATGGAGTTCCAATAGACCAGAAGATGGCAGTCTACAGGAAGCGCATCGATTTGTCGCATCGAAGTCTGGCCTACTGAATGATTTAAAAGAACTTCTTGACTGGTTGATCGAACATCGGATTCCGTTGCCTGAAAAACACTTCGATAATCTTACAGGGCCACTTAATCTGCATGCGTCCTATACTAGAGAGCAAATCCTGCTTGCACTTGGAGTCGGATCATTTAAGTCTCCTAGAAGTTCACGCGAAGGAGTGCTGCATGTACCAGAGAGAAAAGTGGATGCATTTTTCGCTGACATTAATAAGAGTGAATCAGACTTTTCCCCTACTACTATGTATGATGACTATGCAATTACTGATAGTCTATTCCATTGGCAAAGTCAGTCTGGTATAAGTGAAAATACGCCAACCGGACAGCGGTACATAAACCACCGTGAGCAGGGATTCACCCCGTTGTTATTCATTAGGAATAGAAAAAAGCTATCGAATGGTCTGACTTCTCCTTATCTATACGCTGGCCCACTCTCTTATCAACAACACGAAGGAGAAAGGCCGATGAGCATTATATGGAAAATAAAACATGCCTTACCAGCAAAAATTCTTGCTTGGGCAAGGAGGGAGTAATCACAACAAATAAGCGTGAGAGATTAAAATCTCAAAACCGCGGAGACGAGTAGGTTACAACATCAGCTTCTCCAGTTCTCCAGATTAAATTATTATTTCATCATCTTCTTTATCTTCCTGAGATGCGTTTTCTCATCGGCAACTATTTTTTTATGAGATACTTCATCTTCACAGGCGATCAGATCGGCAATTAGTTTATTCGTATACATTTCTACCATTGATTCTTCAAGTTTCAACGCCATTACAAGGGCTTTTTTGAAAGAAACAGAATCCGATGTAATTTTAACTTTCAGATCATCAGCCAGCTTTATTGTTTCATTAATAACTTTCTTCGAGGGTAACGGATCTGTTTTTTCCATTACATCTATGAGCCCAAGAGACTTAACATCCTTTAAAAAGGATATATGATTTTTTTCATCATCAAAAAGTTCTTTCCAGAACTCTCCCTTCTCCAGGAATTTTATCATTAACTTTTGATAAATAGCTGCAGCGGATTTCTCTACTTTCATGCATCCATTGATGATTGAATCTTTGGTCATAATAAAGCCCCTCCTTTCGCAAGACATCTAAAAATAGCACAATGTATCATATTGATTCAAACTATGATCATCTTTTTTTGCGCTCCATCCTTTTTTATAAGGGGAATATCGGAGAGTTTGTTCTATTCACTTCAATATATTCTTAAAATGATGTAGATTATAAGTACAATCAATTAACCCGGAAACTGCAATTAACCACAGAGAACGCAGAGGAAACATATTGATAGTAAAAGAAGAATTGACCGTTTTAATGATTTTCTCTGTGCACTCTTTTATGCAAGGGTAAAGTTGATTATTTTCCAAAAATATATAAAGAGAAGACAGAGAATTCTTTGAAAATCAAGGTTTTTAAAAATCAAAAATGTCTCTGTGAACTCTGTGGTTTTATTTAAATGCATTTTTCAGGTTAAGCAATCCGCTTTCTGCCTGATGGAGGACCAATAAATAATAAGGAGGTTTTTATGTCAAAGGTTGAAGATAATCAGGAAAATTTTGACATCTGTATGGAATACTGTAAATCCTGCCCTACTTTCTCTGATAAAGAGGGAGAGGGTTTGTTCTGCGCAAGGGGGAAAAGCAGTGAAGCGCTTGAGAAGAGAGGCTGCAACTGCGGGGCATGTTTTATCCAGCAGAAATACGGCAATAAAGATATGTACTACTGCATACACGGCGCGGAGTAGATAATTCACATCGAAAAGATCACCACTTTTCCCAATGAATGTTCTCCTCCTTGAATTTGTCCACTGGTTTTGCGTTCTTGTCCGCGGGTATCCCTATCGGTATGACATTAAGAGGGATGATATTATCGGGAATGAACAATATCTTCCTTACGGCTTTGACCTTTTCGCTGTCCGGATATGATGCTGTCCATAGTGCGCCGTAGCCCAGAGCATGAGCCGCGAGAAGGATATTTTCTGATGCCAGTGAACAATCCATAACCCAGTATTTCTTCGCATATGTATCGTCCTTATCAGGAACGCCGCAGACGATGATCGCGGCGCCTGCCGTATCAAGCATCTTCGCGTACGGAAGCGCCTCGCATAGCTGATCAAGAATCTTTCTGTCAGTAACAGCGATGAACGCCCACGGCTGGACATTCACTGCTGAAGGCGCGGACATCCCGGCTCTGAGTATGGCGTCCAGGTCATCTTTCTTTACTTTTTCTCCCGTGAATTTGCGCACGCTCCTGCGGGTGTAGATTACATCCATGAAATCTTTCTTCATATTAACCTCGCTGATCGCCTTAGTTTGAGAAATTGATAATCCCCTGCCATAAAGCGAAACATAAAGTTCAAGGCGTTAACTATCTAAAATTAAAGAATAGTTTACTATTTTACTTCTTCATATATGCCGTTCTTCACCTGATACATTGAGAAGCCGACGCCTATGGCGTCTCCTCGGGCGTCAAAGCTGATGCTGCCGAGAGGCGTGTCAACAGAATTATTCCTTAAGGCGTTTGTGAGCGCGCCATATTCCGTTGAGCCGGCTTTTTCCACTGCATTTAACAGCGCCTGAGCAGCGGCGTATGCGTTAAGAAAAAAAGCTCCGGGTTCGCTTCCGTACTTCTTTTTATGAGCCTCGGTTGCGGCGATTGCGAGAGGGTTTTTAGACACATCCTTTGGCCCTGTGGCATATACTCCTTCCGCGTATTCTCCCGCAACTTTTATAAAGGTGTCATCCTTTACTCCGTCATCAGAGATGAAATAGGCAGTCATCTGCTTCTTCCTCATCAACGTGACTATCTTGGATGCCTCAGGATGGTATCCTCCGAATATTACAGCTTCCGCGTTTGAGTGTTTTATCTTCTGAACGAGAGAGGAGTAATCAACCGCTCCCGGCGTGATCCCTTCATACAGGACAACCTCCGCCCTCCCTGATCTCTCAAGAAAATCCTTTGCAAACTCAGCCAGCCCTTTGCCGTAGTCTCCCTTGTCATGCAAGACAGCTATCTTCTTCAGTTTCAGGACATCAAGCGCATAATCAACCTCAAGCCTTGCCTGCGCGTCATCTGAAGCGATAGTCCTGAAGAAGTTAGGATAATCTCTGCTCTGCGTCAGCGGCGGATTTGTAGCAGAAGGCGACATGACAATTACCATTGAGTCCTTATAAATTCCCAGCGCGGCCTTTGTGGCCCCGCTGCATATATGTCCAAGAACAAGATGAACATCCTGAGATATGAGTTTAGCAGCCGTGTTTGTTGCAATTTCAGGTTTACAGACATCATCTTCAATCAACAGTTCAACCTTTCTGCCGAGTATCCCGCCCTTAGCGTTTATCTTATTGACTACCAGCTCAGCCGCCTTTACAGTCGGCAAACCGTATGACGCAAGATCACCGCTGTGCGCCCCCGCCACTCCGAGTTTAATGGGAGAAGAGGCTTTTTCTGTGCATGCGAAAGTGAATGCTGCAAGCATTATAAGTATTAACGATAAATAGAATCTTTGTTTCATATTAAATATTTCTCCTTTAATTTTAAGTAATAAATTACGCCACTATAGTAGCAGATGAAAAGAGGGTCAGGCAAGACCGGCGTATAGAAAATTAAGAAAAAAAATATACACTGACGTTATAATGGATAAACGAACTTACACTAATTAACTAAGGAGGGATTATGGCCGGTGAAGATGTCATTGAAATGATGAAAGGACACTCTAAGGGGCTCAGGATCGCAAAGTTTATAATTCTGCTGTTTGTGCTGTTTATCATAGGTTTGATATTTAACCCTTTTATCATAGTGGGCGCGGGGGAAAGGGGAGTGCTTCTTAATTTTGGAGCCGTTCAACCCAGTGTTTACGATGAAGGACTTCACTTCATGATCCCAATAATGCAGAAAATTATCAGAATGGATGTGAAGGTCCATAAATCCCAGACCGATGCCGAGTCTGTTTCGAAGGACCTTCAGGACACCCGTTCCACTATCGCCGTGAATTACCACATTGCCCCTGACAAGGCCAACTGGATATATCAAAATATTGGGGTTGAATATAAAGACCGCATCATTGATCCGGCGGTTCAGGAAGTTGTCAAGGCGATCACCGCGCGTTATACGGCGGTAGAACTTATTACACAGCGGGAAAGGGTGCGCTCTGAGATAAAAGATCTATTAAAACAAAGACTGATGGTCAACAATATAATCGTGGACGATTTTTCTATCGTCAACTTCAACTTCTCCCAGATATTCACACAGGCTATCGAAGCCAAGCAGACTGCCGAGCAGCTTGCATTTAAGGCGCAGAGAGACCTTGAGAGGATTAAGATAGAAGCTGAACAGAAGGTCACTCAGGCAAGAGCTGAGGCTGAGGCATTAAGACTCCAGAAGGAGAACATCAGCGCTCAGCTTGTAAAACTCAGACAGATAGAGGCTTCCTTAAAGGCGATAGAAAAATGGGACGGCCACCTTCCCAGGGTTACGGGCGAATCAGTGCCGTTTATTGATGTTAAGAGTCTTGACAAAGACGAAACCAAGTAAACCTTAATGTCAAAAACTCTATAAAAATAGAGAGGTTAAACTTCGATTTAAGTTTGACTGTTGCAATCTATTTTCTTTATACTTCCTCATATGTTAAAGATAGCGGTCATAGATGGTCAGGGCGGCGGGATAGGAAGCCTTATCGTCAAAAGTTTGAGGAAAGCATTGAGCGATTCCGTTGAGATAACCGCGCTTGGAACTAACGCGGTGGCAACAACCGCCATGATGAAGGCCGGAGCGGATAAAGGCGCAAGCGGAGAGAACGCGATCGTATGGAACACCGGCAAAGCGGATATTATTACCGGTTCTATAAGCATTGCTCTTCCAAATGCAATGCTCGGCGAATTGACAGCGAAGATGGCTGAAGCAGTCTCATCAAGCCGTGCAAAGAAAATATTGCTGCCGCTTAATCAGGAACAGGTCGATATTGTAGGGATAACAAAAGAGCCGCTGCCGCATCTTGTAGAGGCTCTCGTGCAGAAGATAGCAGAAATAATTTAGAACAAGGAGACAATTAATATGTGTGAAGCCAATGCCTATATTGAAACAGACGGCAAGGAAGATCTCTATCTGGAGAACGTGGACATCCTTAAGCCCGAAAACGGGAAGCTCTACATGAAGAACCTCTTTGGCGAGCAGAAGTTCTTTGAAGGCTCAATCAAAGAGATATCCCTCATCAAGCATAAGATCATTCTAAAAAAATCATAGCCGAAGCCTGCTGATCTATACTCCAAATGGAATTTGCCAGAATAATAGTTCAGGAGCATAACAGCGCCTTCTTCAATATGGCGCTGGATGAAGCCATATCAGAGGCCATAAGGGAGAAACTCTCCCCCCCTACCCTGCGTATCTATAAATGGGAAAAGCCTTCGGTGAGCATCGGATATTTTCAGAAGATAAGAGATATCAACCTTGTTCACTGCGCTGAAAGAGATTATCCGATTGTAAGAAGACCTACCGGCGGCAGGGCGATCCTGCATGAATCCGAACTCACGTACAGCTTTTCATCGAGATATGATTCTCTCTCATTTAAGGGCAGACTGCTTGAGGACTACTCGATAATCAGCAAAGCTCTTTTGTCAGGCCTCAAACTGATTGGAGTTGACGCAAAGAACAGCCTCTCAAGAGAACGGGGCAATGGCCATAAAAATCCTGCGTGTTTCAAGGCAGTCTCGTTCGGTGAGGTCACTGTGAGGGGGAAGAAAGTTATCGGAAGCGCGCAGAAGCGGTACACTGACGGCCTCCTGCAGCAGGGCTCGATACTTCTGGATTTTAATGCTGAAGAGCTGCGCAAGGTGTTGAAATGCGCTGACGGAGAAGATTTCAGCGATATCGGCTCAATTATGGAATCTGCTGCTGAGGTAACTTTTGACAAGTTAAGGAGTTCATTAAAAGAAGCCTTTGAGACCGAGCTCAATATTAAACTGATAACTGACAAACCGACAAAGACTGAGATGAAACGCGCAAAAGAACTCGATATGAAGAAGTATTCCTCTCAGGGGTGGAACCGACTCAGATAATAATGTCGTTTGCCCCTTGAGGGTTATTCCTCCACTTTACATAGGAAACGATCAGCGCGCTCCAGAAAACGATCATAAGGTAGCTCTGAAGAAGCGCGCCAACCAATGAAAAGATCACTGTCATCCAGCCAAGAGGCATCAATACGGCATTAGCAACGATAAGGCCGATAAACAGAATAAAATAGAGCATAAAAGACATGGGCATCTTCTTTAAAAAATAGAACGTCCTCTTTATGGATTCTGAAGAGCCCTGTTCTTCCACTACAGATACTATGGTGCAATAGATCATGAATACAAATGCGGCAAATAGAATTATGGAGCCGAAGGTTATGCCCGAAAGGATAATAAATGTGCTGAGAAAGACAAGCAGAGTGCTCTGTGAAAGCGCGAGCGAGTGCACAACAGCAGCCCCGATTACTCCAAACAGAAGAAAAGCAAAAAGCAAAAGAGTGAGGCCAAGCAATAATAATGAAAGCAGCCAAAAGAGGCGGGAGAAGTGCCTGTTGGCCTCATTGAAGAAAGAAGACATAGTGAATCTGTAACTTGCATTAAGAGAGGCAGTTTTCAGCACCCCGATAGTGCCGCTTAATGTATAAAGTGATAGCAGAGAGGCAAATGTAAGAAAAAAGAGGACGGCTGCAACGAAGACGAAGAAAAGGCCGAGATATTTTGCAAAAAATTGAGAAGGGTCATCAATCATAGACGGGAAGATATCTTTTGCAGAAGCTATATCAATACCCAGAAACATCAGAGCTGCCAATAGCGGCACACCGAGGAATATCAGCAGCGCGGCAATATTAATGACCGCTGTTATGATCCGGACAAGTATCAACTGCCAGTTCCTGTTTGTAATATTGAATCCTTCTTTAATACATTCTATAATCATATGCTCACTCTTTGTGGGATGTTAGTTAATTTTACTTGAAAAAGCCTTCACTTATCTATAAAATTTTTCAGATGAGTATACTTCAGGAAATACTTAAATACAAGAAAGAAGAATTAAAGACCACAAAAACCCGCGTGCCTTTGTCGGAATTAAAGGCAAAGGTAAGCGATGTTGAAGTTGTGCTCTCTTTTAAGGACGCCATCAGGCGTGAAGAAAATGGCAAGATAAAATTAATCGCTGAAGTTAAGAAGGCGTCTCCGTCAAAGGGCATGATCAGGGAAGACTTTGATCTGCCTCAGATAATATCCGTTTACGATAAAAAAGATGTTGCTGCCATATCTGTTCTTACCGAGGAACGCTTTTTTCAGGGCAGGCTTGATTATCTGAAGGAAGCGCGAGATAGAACTTCAAAGCCCCTGTTAAGAAAAGATTTTATTATTGATGATTATCAGTTATATGAGGCGCGTGTTAACGGGGCTGATGCGATACTCCTTATTGTTGCCGCCCTTGAGAGGCAGCAGTTAGAAGATCTGATGTCATTGGCAAAAGAGCTCTCTCTTGACAGCCTTGTTGAAGTTCATGACCATAAAGAGCTTGATACAGCCCTCTTTTGCAGCGCAGAGATTATCGGGATAAATAACAGGAGCCTGAAGACATTGGATATTAGTCTCAAGACAACCTTTGAACTCATGAAGGATATTCCTGAAGATAAAATAGTGGTGAGTGAAAGCGGCATTAATACGAGAGCAGATGTCGAAGCAGTCGAATCAACTGGAGCCGATGCCCTCCTCGTTGGCACCGCTATTATGAAGGCCAAAGATATAGAAGCCAAGATAGATGAGTTGATGGGACATAACAAGTAAGAACGACGATGACAACAAATATATAAAGCGATTGAGGTATAATGTACATTAAATGAAAACAATTATCGAAAAAGCGAATGTCCTTATCGAGGCCCTACCATATATAAGGAAGTTCTACGGCAAGACCTTTGTCATCAAGTACGGCGGCGCGGCAATGGTCGAGGAGAGCCTCAAGGATGCCTTTGCGCAGGATATAGTTCTTCTCAGCTTTATCGGCATAAGGCCTGTGATAGTTCACGGCGGCGGCCCCAAGATAAATAAGATAATGGAGCAGATGGGCAAAAAACCAACCTTTATTCACGGGCAAAGGGTGACTGACAAAGAGACGATTGATATTGTTGAGATGGTGCTCGGAGGGCTTATCAATAAAGAGATAGTCTCCCTGATAAACAGCCACGGCGGACGCGCCATAGGGCTGAGCGGAAAAGACGGGAACCTCATAAAGGCAAAGAAAAAGATTATAAGGAAAGTATCTGCTGAAACAGGCGTCTCAGAGATAATTGACCTCGGACTTGTCGGTGAAGTGGAGAAGGTCAACCCGGGAATTATAATCTCTATTGATAAAGACGGTTTTATTCCGGTGATCGCCCCTATCAGCTCAGGCCGCAAGAATGAGACCCTGAATATCAACGCGGATTATGTCGCGGGCATGATAGCCAATGAACTAAAGGCTGAGAAACTGATTCTTCTTACGGATGTTGAAGGAATAAAGGACAAGAAGAATAAATTATTATCAGCGCTTGACGGAAAGAAGATTAAGTCTCTTGTTTCTAACAAGACTATTTCCGGAGGCATGATCCCGAAGGTGCAGGCATGTCAGAATGCTCTTAAGGGAGGGGTCAGGAAGACTCATATAATTGATGGCCGCGTGCCCCATGCCCTGCTGCTTGAGGTATTCACCGAAGAAGGCATAGGCACGGAGATAGTTAAATAATCTGCAATAGTCAGTATTTGTGCATCAGACTGACAATGTCTTTGAAGTACGCTCCTAGGGCTGCGCCTGCCACAAGGGTGATAATCCAAAGAAGAAGTGACGCCACTTGGCGAGGGCGGCGGCCCTTGGCCGCCTGCTCCTTCAACTCTTTGCGGAGCGACTCCTCCATTTCCTCACGAAAAGCAGCGAATTCTTGCTGGTTGGTGTTGGCGAGGGTCTCGTATCGCTCTGCGAGCTTCCGCTTTTCCTCTATCTCGGTGAGTAAGTGCCCGAGATTTTGATTCTGAGACTCCAGATTCTGCTGCATCTCCAGGATGATGGTACTGGCGGCAGAGATGTGCTTGAGCGCGGCATTAACCTTGTCTTGTGCTTCCTGTTCGTCCTTGGGGGTGGGGAAGAAGTCTGAGAAGTACTTGCCGACAGCACCAGAAGTAATGGTCTTGATTTGCTTGTCACTGAAGATTTGTCCCGTGATGAGGCGAGACAATTCGCTGAGCACCTCACCGTATAGGCTGACGACAAATGACATCGCTTCTTCTCCTGTGGCCCAAAGTTATTAGCTGATGGTAGCCTACAAATAATCAGAGCCGCTTCGTGTTCTTTTTCTTCCTCGCCGCGCGTTTATACAGCGGATATTACATACGCCTTTGCATTAAGCATCTATATCAATATCCTATTGTCCCTGCAAATCAAAATCCCCTCTTTTTTGATGATGCCGCCGACAAAGCTCAATTTGTCTCTTGAAGAATACTCTTCCAGAGGATAGCCTAATGGCTGAATATCGGCTTTTATGTCCCACAGGAACTTTTGGAGCATTACCTGCGCCGCATAATACGATTTATTTTTAAATTTTTCGGAAAATATCGCTATATCTATATCGCTGTCCGAACGCGCCTTCCCTTTTGCCTGCGATCCGTATAAGACGGCATACTTCACCGGTATCTCTTTTTGAATCTTTAAAATATATTCTGTTAATGCTTCTTTAACTTTCTTTTTGATTTGAGCCATCTGTATAATTCCTTTGTTGTTTTCAGCAAAATAAACGCCTTTTGTTTGTTTAAAATTTGTCCGACTTTCTCTTTAACTTCAGGATAACGAGTCTTTATGTTAAGAGGATTCAGCTCGGCCAAAAAATCTTTCTGCTTTTCCGTTATGTCTTTAAATCATAATCTGCAAGAGTAAACCAGTAATCAACTGCCTTTTCCTTATTAATAGGCATGCGTTACTTCTTCCTCGCCGCAAGCTTGTTCAGCGCATTTACATACGCCTTTGCAGAAGCGACTATAATATCAGTGTCAGCGCCGTGTCCGCTCATGGACTTCCCGTTCTCTTCAAGCGTAACCATAACCTCTCCCAGCGCGTCAGTACCGCCTGTTATACTCTTCACCTCATACTTCAGAAGTTTGCTCTTTGTGCCCGTCAGTAACGCAATGGCCTTGTAGACAGCGTCAACCGGCCCGTCGCCTGTTGTTGTTTTCTGTTTATCCTTGCCTTTTATCTTCAGCTTGATCACGGCCTTGGGCTTTTCATGCAGCCCCGCCGATATCTTCATGTCAACAAGGCTGAAGACCTCCGGAACCTTTGTTGCCTCATCAGAGATAAGCGCTTCGATATCCTCATCATAGATATCTTTCTTCTGGTCGGCAAGTCTCTTGAACCTTTCAAAAGCACTCTCAAGCTCCTCATTGCTCAATTCATAACCGAGTTCACCAAGCCTCGTTCTGAAGGCGTGCCTGCCCGAGTGCTTGCCTAAGACAAACTTCGTCTTATGAAGCCCTATCGTCTCAGGCCTGATTATCTCGTAGGTGGACTTCTCCTTCAGTAAGCCGTCCTGATGTATCCCTGACTCATGCGCAAACGCATTCGCGCCCACAATCGCCTTGTTAGGCTGGACCGACATGCCTGTTATCTTTGTAACGAGCCTGCTGCTTCTCATTATCTCTTCAGTGTTGATCTTCGTATCCGCGTTATATATATCACGCCTTGTCCTGAGCGCCATAACAACCTCTTCCATGGAGCAGTTTCCTGCGCGCTCACCTATGCCATTGACAGTACACTCTATCTGTCCTGCGCCGTTGATCACTGCGGCAAGCGAGTTAGCAGCGGCAAGGCCGAGGTCGTTATGGCAATGCACAGCTATGACAGCCTTATGGATATTCTTCACCCTCTGAGTTATGGTCTTTATCATCTTTCCGAACTCTTCAGGAATGGTGTAACCTACTGTATCGGGAATATTCACGGTCAACGCACCCGCGTCTATAACCGCCTCTACCACTTCGCAAAGGTATCCGATATCTGTCCTCGTTGCATCCATAGGCGAGAATTCGACATCATCAGTAAAATTCTTTGCATACTTGACCATGTTCACAGACCTCTTGAGCGCCTCATTGCGATCAACGCGGAACTGGTGCTTCAGATGAATATCAGAGGTCGAATGAAAGGTATGTATCCTCTTTCTCGGCGCATCCTTTATAGCATCCCATGCGCTTTTGATGTCCGCCTCTTTTGCCCTTGCCAGGCTGCATATAACCGGCCCGTCAACCTCATGGCTTATCCTCTTTATTGCTTCAAAGTCCCCCGGAGAAGCTATGGCAAACCCGGCTTCAATAATGTCCACACCCAGACGGGCAAGCTGTTTTGCCACCTGCAGCTTCTCATCGACATTCATTGATGCTCCGGGAGACTGCTCACCGTCTCTGAGCGTAGTATCAAATATCTTTATGGTTCTCATTCTTCCCTGCCCGCTGTCTTATTACTTTTTGATACATTAGATTTTCTTCCTGTAATAAACCGGTATAGACCTTCCAAAAGCCCCCAAGAGATATAAATCGCAGAAAGGATGAACATAACTACCTCAGGGTAAATAAATATTAATACAAGAGCTGTTACAACAGCAACAAGAAACAGGAAAGGCGTACCCTGTTTTGTAGACACCTCTTTTATACCATGATAAGTAAACGTGCTCACCATTAGCGCTGCAAGAAGAATGGGCAAAACCAGAATAGAATAACTCTTCGGAGGAATTCCTCCCCATATCTCTGAATGAAATAGAATAAGGGTAGCTATCATGGTAGCAGCGCCGGGAATAGGCAGGCCTGTAAAAGCCTTGCTCTCAGCGGTATCCTTCTGCACATTATACCTCGCAAGCCTCAAAGCGCCGCATATGACATAAAAGAAACACGCGCCCCATCCAACCCGCTGAAACTCGTTCAGTCCCCAGCCATATACCAGCACAGCCGGAGCAACCCCGAATGCGACGAGGTCAGACAGAGAGTCAAGTTCTATCCCGAACTTCGTCGCGGTATTCGTCATCCTTGCCACCCAACCGTCAAGGCCGTCAAATATAACAGCCGCCAGTATAGCCCATGCGCCATGAACATATTGGCCTTTAAAGGATGACATGATGGCATAAAAGCCAAAAAACATCCCAAAGAGCGTGACGGTGTTTGGTAATAAGTAAATCCCTTTTCTCATAATTTCACTTGACTGATGATTCCTAAAACCGTTTCTCCTGCCTTTACTTTATCTTTTAATTTTACTTTAATTTTTGTATTAATTGGCAAGAAAATATCAACTCTTGAGCTGAACTTGATTATGCCAAACCTCTCTGCCTGTTTCAGAACATCCCCGGGCTTCACCCTGCATACCGCGCGTCTTGCTATAAGCCCTGCCACCTGTCTTACAACTATATTGCCATGAACAGTATTGAAGAGCATCGTTATATGTTCATTTGCCTTGGACGCCTCCTCGCTCCACGCTGCTATGAATCTTCCGGAATAACGCTTAACATCTTTAACTGTGCCATCACATGGGACCCTGTTGACATGTACATTGAAGGCGTTCATGAAGATGCTAACCTCGATCATCTTCTCATTCGTTATCTCATCCTCAACAATCTCCCTTATCTGCACAACACATCCGTCAGCAGGAGCAATCAAATTATTATTATCCGCAGGGAATACTCTATCAGGGTCCCTGAAGAAATAGAGCATGAAGAGTGTAAGGAGACATGGAAATAAGGCGAACCACGAATTGCCTAAAACAGAGGTCAAAACAGTAATTGCCGTAAAAAAAAGAATGAAGGGGTAGCCTTCTTTAGCGAATTGGAACATGATCGTAAAATCTCCCCTAACCCCTCTTTGTCAAAGAGGGGAACACACCCCTAACCCCTCTTGATATAGGGGAAAGTCCCCCTTTATAAAAGGGGGAGCAAGGGGGATTTTTTGATTGTTGACCATTGTCTCCATTTATGCCTTTGACTTGTCCACGAGCTTGCCCTTTTTGAGCCACGGCATCATTGCCCGGAGTTTTCCGCCGACCTTTTCTATTGAATGCTCCTCGCCCCTTCTGGTGAGTGCGTTAAATACAGGCTTGTTCGCCTTGCATTCAAGCATCCAGTCCCTCGCAAATTCGCCTGACTGTATCTCGTCGAGTATCTTCTTCATCACCTTTTTGGTCTCGCCGGTAACAACGCGCGGGCCTCTTGTGAGGTCACCGTACTGGGCTGTGTTGCTGATAGAGTACCTCATGTTTGATATCCCGCCCTCGTACAGAAGGTCAACAATGAGCTTGACCTCATGCATACATTCAAAATATGCCATCTCAGGGGCATAACCGGCCTCAACGAGTGTCTCATAACCCGCGGTTATGAGAGAAGTGAGTCCTCCGCATAACACAACCTGCTCGCCGAAGAGATCGGTCTCTGTCTCTTCCCTAAAGGTGGTCTCAATCACTCCTGCCCTTCCGCCGCCTATGGCAGAGGCATAAGAGAGCGCAAGCGCCTTGGTCTTCTTTGACGGGTCCTGATGCACAGCTATAAGACAGGGCACGCCGCTGCCCTTTACGTATTCAGCCCTTACAAGATGACCGGGGCCTTTTGGCGCTGTCATGAATACGTTAATATCAGCAGCAGGAACGATCTGATTAAAGTGTATGTTAAATCCGTGAGCAAATCCGAGATACGCCCCTTTCCTGATGTTTGGCGCGATATCGGTCCTGAATATATCTCCCTGACTCTCATCAGGCAAAAGTATCATTATCACATCAGCGATCTTTGAGGCATCAGACGGCAGCATTGTCTTGAAGCCGGCACTTTTCGCCTTATCAAAGCTGGCGCCCTTGCGTACGCCGATGATAACGTCAACCCCGCTCTCCCTAAGATTATTGGCATGGGCATGCCCCTGGCTGCCGTAGCCCATAATACAGACCTTCTTCTCTTTTATCAGCCCGCGTTTAATGTCTTTATCATAATGAATATTCATTTACATCCCCCTTTATTAATTATCAATTACGGTTTCTTTACACCTTCTCTCGCTATCGCTACCTTGCCTGTGCGCACAAACTCTTTTATCCCGAATGGTTTGATGAGTTCAATAAACGCATTTATCTTGCCTTCATCCCCCGTTGTCTCTATTGTAAACGTGGAATGTCCCGAATCAATTATCCTGCCCCTGAATATCTCTGCAATTTTTAAGACCTCTATCCGGTCTTCCCTTTTCGGAGAGACCTTCACAAGCACCATCTCCCTCTCAACATGCTCAACCTCCATCAGGTCAGTGACCTTGATAACGTCCACCAGCTTATTAAGCTGCTTGGTTATCTGCTCTATTATCAGGTCATCCCCGCTTGTTATTATCGTCATGTTTGAGATATTGGGATCAATCGTCTCTCCGACCGAGAGGCTTTCAATATTAAAGCCTCGTCCGCTGAAGAGTCCCGCAACCCTCGCTAACAACCCGAATTTATTCTCTACAAGTACAGAAATAGTATGCTTCATAATTAAACCATCCTAAGCAATTTTTATTTGACTGCTGTCAAACTTCTTCTTCTTTTCCTTCTTCTCTCCGAATATCATCTCATCTATTGCCGCGCCTGCCGGGACCATCGGATATACCTTCTCTTTCCAGTCAACGACAAAGTCCATAAATACCGGCCTGTCTTTTATCTTTAAAGCCTCTTTAATAACAGGCTCAACCTCAGCAGTTGTTTTGGCTCTCAGCCCAACAGCGCCGTATGCCTCGGCTACCATCACAAAGTCAGGCACAACATCAAGGTCTGTATGTGAATACCTCTCCTTGAAGAAGAGCTCTTGCCACTGCCTCACCATACCGAGAAAACGGTTGTTGAGTATTGCCACCTTAACAGGCAGTTTATTAATGACCGCTGTAGCAAGCTCCTGAATATTCATCTGTATGCTGCCGTCGCCAGCAATGTCGAATACCGTGGCATCAGGCATAGCCATCTGAGCGCCTATTGCCGCCGGGAAGCCATATCCCATTGTACCGAGCCCACCTGAACTGAGCCATCTCCTCGGCTTGTCATATTTATAGAACTGAGCGGCCCACATCTGGTTCTGGCCTACCTCAGTGCATATAACAGCGTCGCCCTTTGTCAGCTCATATATCTTCTCCACAACATACTGCGGCTTTATGACCTTTGAGTCATGTTCATAATCAAGGGGCCTCTCCTTCTGCCATACATCAACCTGCTTCAGCCATGCGTTTCTCACAGCCGACCACTGCTCATTCGACTCTTTCAACTCCTTGATTATCCCCTTCAGCACATGCTTAACGTCACCGACAACAGGCACATCAACCCTGATCGTCTTCTTGATGGATGTCGGGTCAATATCTATCTGGACTATCTTAGCCCCCGGTGCAAAATCTTTGGTCCTGCCTGTAACGCGGTCATCAAATCTGACGCCTATGCCGACTATAAGGTCTGCATTCTGAACCGCCATGTTCGCGCAAAAAGTGCCGTGCATGCCAAGCATGCCCATTGAAAGCCTGTTAGTGCCGGGGAAACCGCCAAGTCCCATGAGCGTCATAGTCACGGGTATCTTTGTCAGCTCAGCCAGTTCCTTAAGCTCTTTTGAAGCATCTGACAATATAACGCCGCCGCCAGCCATTATCACCGGTTTCTTGGCCTTGATTATCTCATTCGCGGCCTGTTTCATCTGCCACTTATTGCCCTCGTATTTCGGATTATAGCCCCTGATATTGATTTCTTTAGGCCATATGAACTCGCCTGTTCCGGCTGTAACATCCTTTGGAAGGTCTATGAGCACAGGGCCGGGCCTTCCTGTAGAGGCTATATGAAAGGCCTCTCTCACGGTCATTGCCAGGTCTTTTACATCCTTCACGAGAAAGTTATGTTTAGTGCAAGGCCTTGTGATTCCGACAATATCCGCCTCCTGAAAAGCATCGTTGCCTATCAGCATGGTCGGCACCTGTCCTGTAAATACTACAAGTGGTATAGAGTCCATGGAAGCGGTCGCCAGGCCTGTCACTGTATTTGTAGCGCCAGGGCCTGAAGTGACAATAGCAACTCCAACCTTGCCGCTCACCCTCGCGTAACCGTCAGCCGCGTGCACAGCTCCCTGTTCATGCCTTGTGAGTATGAGTTTAAGCTGCTTCTCATCATAAAGAACGTCAAAGATGTTGAGCACCACGCCTCCGGGATAGCCGAAGATGTGCTTCACGCCTTCTTTCTTAAGACATTCGATCAGTATCTCTGCGCCGCTCATTTTCATTTTCTTACCAGCCTTATCCTTTTATTTGTAATCTCTCATCACCGCTCCGGTGCTTGCTGATGTTACCGATGCGGCATATCTTGCAAGCCATCCCTTGCGTATCTTAGGTTTGAAAGGCTTTAATGACCTTAACCTGCTCTTAATCTCTTGCTCAGCAAGCCTAATATCTATTCTTCTGTTAGTGATATCTATGGATATTACATCACCGTCTCTTACTATGGCAATAGGTCCCCCTTCCATGGCCTCAGGAGATATATGTCCGATGCAGGGGCCTCTCGTTCCGCCGGAGAAACGGCCGTCGGTTAAAAGAGCCACTGAATCGCTCAGCCCCATGCCCGCGATAGCCGCTGTGGGGCTCAGCATCTCCCTCATGCCCGGGCCACCCTTCGGTCCCTCGCATCTGATAACCACAACATCACCGGCTTTTATCTTGTTCGCAAGAATTGCCTTCATGCCGTCCTCTTCAGAATTAAAGACCTTCGCCTTTCCATTGAACTTCATCATCTTATCGCTTACAGCAGATTGCTTCACAACAGCGCCGTCCGGTGCGAGGTTGCCCTTCAGCACAGCAATGCCGCCCTCTTTATGATATGCCTTTTCAAGAGGCCTGATCACTGCTTCATCCATGATCTCCGCGCTGTTCATAATATCAAATGTTTTTAAGCCGGTGACCGTCATAGCATTCTTCAGTTTCGGCTTCAGCCTCTTCATTACAGCAGGGATGCCTCCTGCATATTCAAGGTCTTCAAGATAATCTGTCCCGCCCGGAAGCATATTTGTTATATGCGGCGTCTTTCTGCTTATCCTGTCAAACAACTCAAGCGGCAGATCAACCTCTGCCTCATGCGCTATCGCAGGTATATGAAGGACCGTATTTGTTGAACCGCCCAGAGCCATATCAACTGCTATCGCGTTCTCAAATGCGTTCAGCGTCATTATCTTTCTCGGAGTTACATTCTTCTTTACAAGCTCAACTATCCGCTCCCCGCTGTGAAATGCTATCCTGCGTTTCTTTGATGATACGGCAAGGCTTGTCGCGCATCCGGCGAGACTCATCCCAAGAGACTCTGTTACGCACGCCATGGTATTCGCGGTATACATGCCCTGGCATGAGCCTGGACCCGGACAGGCGCATATTTCAAGGTCCTGAAGTTCGGAATCGCTTATCAGCCCTTTCTTATATTTGCCGACCGCCTCAAATGTATCATTGACAAGAGAGAGCCTCTTGCCCCTCAGGTTTCCCGAATGCATGGGACCCGCCGTAACCACTATTGAAGGGACATTAACGCGCGCAGCAGCCATAAGCATTCCCGGTGTTATTTTGTCGCAATTGGTCAGAAGCACAAGCCCGTCAAACTGATGGGCTTGCGCTATAGTCTCCACCATATCGGCAATCAGCTCCCTTGAAGGGAGGCTGTAATGCATCCCGCTGTGTCCCATCGCTATGCCGTCGCAGATGCCGGGGATGCCGAAGAAGAACGGGTATCCGCCGCCCGTATGAACACCCTTCTCGATAAACCTCTCAAGGTCACGCATCCCTGAATGCCCGGGAATAATATCAGTGAAGCTCGTCGCAACCCCGATGAAGGGCTTCTTCATCTCAGTGCGAGGTATTCCTGTGGCATAAAGTAATGCCCTGTGAGGCGCCCTTTCCAAACCTTTCTTTATCTTATCGCTCTTCATGATAAACAAACCAATTTAATAATTTCCGGCCTTAAACCGCTACTTTGAATTTTTTTTATACTCGCTTATGAATGAGGCCAGAGAATCCTTCACCTTAAGCTTCTGTTTCTGTATCTTCTTCCTCTCAATCTCCTCATCAGCAGTATGGTATTTCTTTTTATCCATCTCAGCAAGAGTCTCTTTCAACATTTTATGCTCTTCCTCAAGTTTTCTAAAATTGTCATTCTCTCTTCTTAAGACCTCTGCAATTTCAATCTCTTTCATTTTAACTCCTCCTCTCGGTTAGATTGGAAAATTATCATATTCTACCAGAAATTACAAGGAATTGCTTTGACAAATATCTTTAGATTCCAATATGATAAATTCTCTTTTTCAATATTATAAAAATGACTACTATAGGACAGGAATTGATTGATACCCACTGCCATCTTGATATGGAGGCTTTTGAGGGTGATATAGATGCAACTCTCAAGAGGGCTGCCGATGCAAATATCGCATACATAATAAATATAGGCTCTGACAGGGAAGGTAATATCAAGGGGCTTCAAATATCACGAAACTATCCCAATGTATATTCCTCGGTAGGCATTCACCCCCATGACGCAGAGACATTTGATGATGCCCTTCAGAGTGAATTAAGAAGTTGGATCAAAGAGCCCAAAGTTGTGGCTGTAGGCGAGGTAGGGCTTGATTATCATTATATGCACTCTTCCAAGGAAGCTCAGATAGAAGCCTTTAAGAAACAGATCGCCCTTGCAAGAGATTCCGGCCTCCCCGTCATTATCCATAGCAGAGAGGCAGAAGATGACACTATGAAGATTCTCAGGCAGGAGGCATCAGGAATAGCAGGCGTACTTCACTGTTTTTCAGGAGATATAAAAGCTGCCGAAGAGGCTATGAAGCTCGGATTCTACATATCAATAGCCGGGCCCATCACTTTCAAAAAAGCCGACATGCTAAGAGAAGTGGCAAGGAATATTCCTGACGAGCGCCTGCTTATAGAGACCGATGCCCCTTATCTCAGCCCGGAGCCGATGAGAGGCAAGAGAAACGAACCTGCCTTTTTAAAATATACTGCGGAGGCCGTTGCAAAGATCAGAGGCGTTACGCTCGAAGACTTAGCTCGGATTACCACGCTTAACGCAAAGACTCTCTTTAAAATAGGCGTTATGCCGGACAAAGGCGAGATCGCATACAGGATAAGAGATTCTCTATATCTCAATATTACAAGCAGGTGCACAAATAGCTGCGGCTTCTGCGTCAGGTTCAATACAAGTTATGTCAAAGGTCATAATCTGAAACTCGATAATGAGCCGTCTGCGGAAGAGCTTGTTAAAGCCATAGGAGAACCTGACAGATATAAAGAGATAGTCTTCTGCGGTCTCGGTGAGCCGATGTTAAGACTTGATGTTGTTAAAGAGATATCCGCATGGGTGAAGCAGAAAGGCGGAAAGGTTCGGATAAATACAAACGGCCACGGCAATTTAATTCACAAGAGAAATATAATCCCGGAACTCAGTGGCATTGTAGACAGTTTATCAATCAGCCTTGACGCGGAAGATGCCGTCAAGTATGAACAGGTCTGCAAACCCGCGTTCACAGACGCCTTTAACGGCATTATCTCATTTATAAAGGAAGCAAAGAAGATAATTCCTGAAGTGACAGTCACTGTTGTTGCTATACCGGAAATAGATATTGATAAATGCAGGGCAATAGCTGAAGAGTTGGGAGTGGAGCTAAGGGTGAGGGAGTTTAATGCGGTAGGATAGCGTTAAAACACAAAAAAGATTATTTTCAGGTTCAGTAAATGACTTTAACCAGAAACAGGGCATGAGGAGGGGCCGTAAAGCCGGCCTCTGAACGTTTTTCCTTTTCAAACATTTCTTTAACCTCTGAAACAGAAAGCTCCCCTAAACCAACCTGAATAATCGTCCCGGTAATCACTCTGACCATTTTATGAAGAAAACCATCTCCAGAAAAGTTGAGAGTGATTTCACTCTCTTTTTTAAGAATCTCGATTTCTGAGATAGTCCTTACGGTTGATTTGTTCTTGGACTTCAGGGCCGTAAAACTCCGAAAGTCTTTGGTCCCAATAAACAGACCCGCAGCCTCTTTCATTTTTTTCACATCCAGAGGTTTTCTTATGTGAAGATAATAGCCCCTGTTGAAGATATTCTTTTTAAAAGGATGGTTCCAGATCCGGTATAAGTACTCTTTTCCTGTTGCATTCAGCCTTGAATGGAATCGTTCAGGCATTTCCTTGATGTCCAGAAGATTAATATCATCCGGAAGGTATTTATGAAGATACTCCTCTATTTCTGAAAGTCCCTTTTGACTTTTAGTATGAAAATTTGCAACCTGGCCCAGGGAATGAACTCCAGTGTCTGTACGGCCTGCTCCATGAAGTTCAATTTTTTCTTCTGTCATCAGTTGCAGCACATACTCAATTCTTCCCTGAACCGTGCTTTTAATAGCCGTCTGGCGCTGCCATCCTTTATAACGCCTGCCGTCGTATTCCAAAACAAGTTTAATATTACGCATAAAATGCATTCAATGCTAGCTTTCAGCCTTAGGTATTCCCTATCGGCTGGACAGATTTGCCAACAACAATTCATTACAGTCTTTCAGATTGGATTTTTAAATGGCGAATTACTGCGAGAGCCAACAAA
>JBFLVX010000014.1:0-27876 GCA_040758255.1 Nitrospirota bacterium | reverse complement strand
CAAAGAGTTCAGGCTCATTAGCCCACCCCGGAAGGTATTTGTCATAGATCTTCTTAAAGCTCTCAGATGTCCATGTGTATGAATGCACTCCATTGGTTATGGAATTTATTTTGTATCCGGGGAACATGCCCTGCGAGACCTCGCCGTGCATCTTTGCCACGCCATTCACATAATTGCTCAGGTTCAGGCCAAGAAGCGTCATATTAATATCTTCATCGCCCGCAAGCTTACGAAGCATTGTTTGCGGGAAATAATCATTCAACACCGTCTTGTAAAGATCATAAGGGAACCTGTCATGCCCTGCCTCAACAGGGGTATGAGTTGTAAAGACACATAGTTCCTTGACAGCATCAACATCCCAGATATGCGATTCATCCCAGACATCTTCTATTCTCTTTTTATATTTATGGAGAAGTTCAAGCGTTAGAAAGGCCGCGTGACCCTCATTCATGTGATATTTTTTTATCTGAAACCCGAGCTTCCTGAGCATCCTTACCCCGCCTATGCCGAGAATCGCCTCCTGCTTTATCCTGTATCTCTTATCACCGCCATAAAGGTAATGGGTCAATTCCCTGTCCTCAGGGCTGTTTTCAGGCAGGTCTGTATCAAGGAAGATCACAGGAACGCTTCCGCCTCTCAGGCTCTCAACAATGTAAATCCATACCTGTAAATATACGGCCCTGCCCTCAATCTCAATTGAGACCCTGTCAGGCTCGGTGGTCATCAAAACAGAAGGCTCCCATTTTACAGGCTCCTCCCTCTGACGCCCTTTCTCATCTATCACCTGGCGAAAATATCCTCTGCGGCTGATGAGGGTGACAGCCACCATAGGAAGGTTCAGGTCAGCCGCGGATTTTATCGTGTCGCCTGCAAGCACGCCAAGCCCGCCGCTGAATGTAGGGATGTCGTCCCTGAGGCCGATCTCCATGGAGAAGTATGCTATCTTTTGCTCATTAGTGAATTTTTCTATAATTGACATCTGGTCATTATACCAGATTTTTATATCAGTGGTAATGCCGGCTGATTTTGCCTGCAAACCGATGAATGTCTTTTACATCAATTTTCTATTGACAAAAGGCTTTCATTCATATACAGTTTAGAAAGCAAATTGTATCGAGGCAATGCGATATTTTGCCTTATAACTAAAAACAAAAAAGGAGGGCATTATGGCAGCAAAAAAGAAAGCCGCAGCAAAGAAGAAACCCGCAGCAAAAAAGAAGAGGACACCAAACCCGGCGTTCATGAAACCGATGGAGATAAGCGATGATCTCGCAAAGATAGTCGGGAGCAAAGCTATCCCAAGGACAGAGGTCACAAAGAAGCTCTGGGCTTACATCAAAAAGAACGGCCTGCAGGACGCGAAAAACAAGAGAAACATCAATGCTGATGCTAACCTGAAGCCGATATTCGGCGGCAAGAAGACCGTCTCAATGTTTGAGATGACTAAGCTGGTCAGCAAACACTTAAGCTAAACATTCAACAGTACTGTAAAAGCAGGCAGGCACTTGAACAACTCAATAGTGTCGGCCTGCTTTTATTTTTTTTGAAATCTCACTTTACCCTGCCATTATGCTAAAATTAATTTTCGATTATTAAGTTCACTGGAGGTGTTTTGTGGAGATTAAATCTTTTGTTCTGAAAAAAGCGCTGGAGGCAAAGGAAGGCGCGAGGGCCATTGCAAATATCTCTTCCGGCCAGAAGAATGATGCCTTAATAAAAATGGCTGAGGCGCTGCTGAAAAAAAGCGGGGAGCTTCAGACAGCCAACAGAAAAGACATAGCCGCTGCAAAGAATAAGGGGCTCTCCAAAGCCATGATTGACAGGCTCACACTCACTGAAAAGAGGATCGCCGAGATGGCGCAGGGACTTGTTGAGATCGCGGGACTTCCTGATCCTGTCGGCGAGATAACAAAGATGCGGACCAGACCGAATGGAATGATGGTGGGCAAGATGCGCGTTCCGATAGGCGTCATTGGAATAATATATGAATCAAGGCCTAATGTAACAGCAGACGCAACCGGACTCTGCCTTAAGGCCGGCAATGCCGTAGTCCTCAGAGGCGGCTCCGAGGCTATCCATTCCAATAAGGCTATCGTGAAGATACTGAGAGACACGGCAAAGGCGCATGGAATACCGCAGGGAGCGATAACCTTCATTGACACTCCTGACCGGGAAGCGGTGATGGAGATGCTTAAGCTTGAGGGAACCATTGACCTTATAATCCCCAGGGGCGGCGAAGGGCTTATCAGGGCTGTGACCGAAAACTCCCGGATCCCTGTTCTTAAACATTATAAAGGCGTGTGCCATGTCTTTGTTGACTGCGATGCGGATATTAAAATGGCCGAAGACATATGTTTTAACGCAAAACTTCAGCGCCCCTGCACATGCAATGCCATGGAGACGATGCTGGTGGATGAGAAGATCGCAAAGAAGTTTCTGCCCGGCATGATAAATAGGTTCAGGAAAGAAGGGGTGAAGCTCAAGGGCTGTGAGCGCACAAGAAGACTCGATAAAGCACTCTCCGAAGCCAAAGATGAAGATTTTCATACTGAATACGTTGATAAGATTTTAAATATAAAGATAGTCAAGAATATCGATGACGCAATGGATCATATTGCAAAGTACGGCTCTGCCCACTCAGACGCCATTGTAACAGATGATTACAGTAAATCAATGAGGTTCCTGAGAGAGGTTGACTCCTCCGCAGTCTTTGTAAATGCATCAACAAGGCTCAACGACGGTTTTCAGTTCGGCCTCGGCGCTGAGATGGGCATATCAACGGATAAGATACACGCACGCGGCCCGATGGGCCTCGAAGAACTTACGTGTACAAAGTTTATTGTTCTCGGTAACGGGCAGATCAGGACATAGCTTCGAATCATGAAGAAGATAGGCATTTTTGGCGGAGCATTCAATCCAATACATTACGGTCACCTGAGAACTGCTGAAGACGTGGCTGATATGCTCGCTCTTGACAGAGTGCTCTTTATACCATCAGGCAAACCCGCATTCAAGAAACCCGGACTTGCGGACGCCAGGCACAGATATCAAATGACAAAGAGAGCCATAGATGATAACCCCCGCTTTTCAATATCCGACATTGAGGTAAAGACCAGCGGCAGGTCGTATTCTGCTGATACCGTTATGAAACTTAAAGAGATACATGATGATTATAATATTTACTTCATCATGGGGATTGATGCATTTGCCGACCTTCCGCATTGGAAAGACCCTGATGATCTCATGAGACTGGCAAATATTGTTGTCATTTCAAGGCCCGGATATCTCTTTGCCGGCCTCTCACCTTCTCCGTACCTTAAAAGCATCTCAAAGAGAGTATTAGAGGATCTTGATAAAGGCGCAAGAAAGAAATATTCTTTCAAAATGCCCGCCGGACAGCGATGCCACCTCTTAAAAGTTACAGGACTTAATATTTCAGCCTCACGCATAAGAAATACTCTGATGTCCGGTAAGAATGCAAAATATCTCTTGCCTGATTCAGTAAAATCCTATATAATTTCTCATAGGCTATACAAAAAAGTTAGAGAGTCATAAGCTGAAATTTATTCGACTTTCCACTTATACCAAACAGAAGGAGATAAAGACCTTAAAAAATTCAGACAGCAAAGAAAAGGCTTTAAAGGCAGCCAATACAGCGGTTGACAAGAAAGCAGCAGATACTGTAATCCTCGAATTAAAAGACCTTTCAACAATCACGGATTATTTCATTATCTGCACCGGAGAGAATCCGGCACAGATAAAGGCAATCTCCGAAGCCATAAAAGAGGGCTTTCAAAAGCAGAATATTTCTCCCATCGGGGTAGAGGGACTGAAGTTTGCGCGCTGGGTGCTAATGGACTACGGAGATTTAATAGTGCATATCTTCAGCAGAGAAGCAAGGGATTTTTACGAACTGGAAAGGTTCTGGATTGATGCTCCAAGTATCCCTTTTGAGGAGAAGAAAAAAATCAGCCGCAGACCAGCACGGACTTGAAGAAAACCAAGAAACAGCGCCAAGCTTATTCAGTTTAATTTTTCTTTTTCTTAATACTTGGTTATAATACATTGCTTTGTCCGTGCAAAGCTATAGCTATAGACAAAAGAGTGGAACATGGCAAAATTTTACGGATTTTTAATAATAATTTTTCTCGCAGCGCTCAGCCTTCTCGCTTACCTTAATAAAGGGACCGTCGGCCTCACCGTATGGGAAGGCAAAACATATGAACTGCCGATTATTTCGCTGATTCTTATATCCACCTTTATAGGCATCTTCTCAATACTAATCGTTGTTGTTATCAGGGATGCGCGGCGTTATGTGGACTATTGGCAGAAACAGCGGCAGGAGAAGAAGGCTCAGAAGGTACAGGAAGTTTACTCAAAGGGACGCGACGCTTTTTTTGCCAGCCGGTATGATGAGGCTTCCGAGCTCTTTCAGCGCACTATTGAGAGCAACCCTTCTCATGTAAACGCCCTCTTAAGACTCGGTGATATTTATTTCAGTAAAGATGATCTGACAAAAGCCAGGGATTATTATACAAAGGCAAACAAGATAAAGCCGAGAAGCGTTGAGATATTATTGTCCCTTGAAAAGCTCTCGGAGAAAGAGAAGAAATGGCAGGAGGCGTTAAGGTATCTTGACAATATTCTTGAGATTAACGATGAGAATATAAGCGCGCTTTACAGAAAGAGAAATTTATATGAGGCAAACAAAAAATGGGCAGAACTCCTTGATGTTCAGTATAAGATCATAAAGAGCGATATCCCAATTAAAGAGAGGCAGAAGGAGCAGAAGAACCTGTTAGGCTATAAGTATGAATTGGGAAACCATTATCTTGAAGAAGGCGCCAAAGAAAAAGCGATAAAGGTCTTGAGGTCCCTTATAAAAGCAGATCCCAATTTTAAAGCGGCTTATTTACTGCTTGCGGAAGCATATCTGAAAGAAGGCAATGTTGAAGAAGCAGAAGATATCCTTGAAAAAGGTTTTAACGCGACTGCTGCTTTTATCCTCCTTGCCAGACTTGAGGATCATCTGATAGCAATGGGGGAACCGGGCAAGACGATAGAGCTTTACCAGAAAGCGATACAAAAAGATCCGGGCAATCAAAAGCTTCAGTTCTTCCTCGCGAAACTATATTACCGCCTTGAGATGATTGACTATGCCCTTGAAACAGCCGCTGCCATAGACACCGCTCTTTTTGATTCTTCAAACCTTCACATACTCCTCGGCAATATATATGAAAGACGCTCGCAGCACTCTAAGGCTGTTGAGGAATTCAAGAAAGCGATGAAGACTGAGAAACCTTTTATGTCGCCCTTCTGCTGCGCTAAATGCGGCTACACCTCAAAGGAGTGGACGGGCAGATGCCCTGAATGCAGGCTCTGGAATACGTTTACCCTTGATATAGATGGAACCTGCAAAGCCTAAAAGCGACAGGGCAGTCCTGGACACAAGCCTGTTTGTCAATCCCGATATCCGGCATGATTTCGGAAATACGCCTACAGAAGCTATTGAAGGTTTCCTTCTCCTGGCCGAGCAGATTCCGGAGCTTGAGTTCTACATGCCCGCATCAATATTTGCCGAGCTCATGAATTTTGTGGAGAAGGAGAAGATCCCCGGGCGTCTGCTCAGAATTCTCCGCCAGAAATCCCCGCGCAAGCACGAATTGACCTGTCCTGCTTTTTTATTATACGAACTTATTGAAGATATCAGGGAACGTGTCAATAAAGGGATGAGGGTTGCTGAAAAGGCTGTCAGAAGCGTTGGCAAGAGCGAAGAAAAGGAAGTGATCCAGAGCATGAGAAAGAACTTCAGGGAGGCGCTTAGAGAAGGCATAATTGACAGCAAAGAGGATGTGGATCTCATACTACTGGCAAAAGAGCTTGATGCCCTGCTTGTGACCGCTGATCAGGGGGCTATAAAATGGGCTGAGAAGATGGGTATAAGGTGGCTCATGCCGGAAAAATTCAAAGACTATTTATTGAGCTTTATAGAGAAACCAGATCAGCAAATCTCCCCAAATAGGGAATAACTTCCCTAAAAGAGGATTTACCTTCTTAAGATAACCCCCTTGATTTACTGTATTTTTTTAGTGGCACGATCCTTGCTTCCCCCTCCTCCGTAGAAAGGAGGGATAGGGGAAGCGCCGCAGAAAACTAACTATAGAAATCTGCGTAATTCGTAATTAATGAAGGTCCCGGGCTTTTAAAAATAAATAATGCCCTACCCGGGAAAGGGCATTAAAATCAAAAACAAGGAGGAGTAAAAGAGATGAGAAGAACAACAGTAAAGTTGCTGTTAGTAGTACTCGCGCTGTCAGTATTTCTGATCGGCTGCGCAAAGAAACCGGAGACGGAGATCAACAACACAAAGGCGGCCCTTGACGGTGCTATTCAGGAAGGCGCTGAGAAGTACGCAAAAGAGGAGGCAAAACTCCTTAATGATGATCTCGCCGCTGCTATGGATGAGATAAAGGTGCAAGATGAGAAGTTCTTCAAGAACTATGATAAGGCAAAAGAGATGTTAGCCAGCGTTCAGGCAAAAGCAGACAGCCTTAAGGCAGAGATTCCGGCAAGAAAAGAGAAGGCAAAGAATGATGCTCAGGCAGCGCTTGACGCAGCCAAAACCGCTGTTGCAGACGCAAACGCCCTGTTAGCCAAAGCCCCAAGAGGAAAAGGCACAATGGCTGACATTGAGGCGCTGAAGGCTGATGCAGCAGGTCTTGGAGATGCGATCATTGAAGTAGAGACCCTTATGACAAGTGAAGAGTACTTTGCCGCCGCTGATAAAGCCAATGGCATAAAAGACAAGGCAGCAGAGGTGTCTGCCCAGATCACCGCAGCTCTCGAGAAAAAAGGCAAAAAGTAGTAAAATAATAGAAAAAGGTATCGAGAGATAATCAGGTTTTGATTAAAAGCGCAATAAAGACAGTTATACTGCTCTTTTCTATAA
Source organism: Nitrospirota bacterium (assembly GCA_040758255.1). Lineage (GTDB taxonomy): Bacteria > Nitrospirota > Thermodesulfovibrionia > UBA6902 > UBA6902 > JACRPZ01. Next base: position 20,927 of record JBFLVX010000014.1, on the reverse strand, counting down.
GCGTCCTGATAGGATGCGAAGGCGCTCCGTTACCTCCAGAGGTCATGCAAGCGGAATCACGCGAACATGACCTCTGGAAGGCTGACGCTGAAATTTACGCTCCTGAGGAATACAAGCTATATAAGTCAGCCCTTAGGAACGGCAAAGACCTCCTGGCAAAAGAGAATAAGCGATTTGTCTGGTTCAGGGATTATGAACCGATCCAGACGGAATTCAGACATATTCTTTTACAGGGTTCTCAAGCCCTGCAGGAGATTGAAAAGCAGAAGCAGGTCAAATCCCGCAGCATTGCAGACCAGATCGCATTCTACCAAAAAAGGATTTCAACCATAAGAGGACTCTCATCTCTTATCAATGAGGGCAAGGTTTCCTGCAGATCGCTGACAAAAGCTGAACTCCTCTTAAGCGAGCTTTGTCTGCTGAACCAGAGAGGACAGTATGCCGAAGTTGAGAAGAAACTCAAGATCCTGCCGAAATATACGGCAAGAGCTATAGAAGCGATATCTCCGATCATAAACAGATATGCTGATGCCGCGCATATAAGAAAATGGCGTGATATGGTAAACGAGACGGTAAGCCAGTCAAAAGAAAGAGGAATTCATTCAATCGTAGTAAGTAAAGTAGACAAAAAACTGATCCTGTACCATAAGGGAACGCCGCGCAAAACCTATGAAATAGGCATAGGTACAAATGGCTCGGAAGATAAACTTTATGCAGGCGACAGGGCAACTCCTGAAGGGAAATATTATATTACAAAGAAAATGTCCAGGAGCCGTTATTACAAAGCCCTGCTGATAAATTATCCCAACGATGATGACAGAAGACAGTTTACTGCCGCCAAAAAGAAAGGCCTTATCCCTAAATATGCAGGCATCGGCGGTTTGATAGAGATACACGGGGGCGGGAAATCAGGAATGACCTACGGATGCATAGGAATGGAAAACGATCAGATGGACGAACTCTTCAGCATAGTGGATGTTGGAACTCCTGTTACGATTGTAGGCACCGTTGAATATGATAACAACATCTCGTCTGCGATAAAAAGGCTTTAGAGTTGAAGAAGAAGATACTCCTCATAGCATTAATAATAACCGCTTCTCTTTTTTTCCTTTTTGAGATAACAGGCTGGTATCTCGCCAGCCGCCACGCCAGCGCAGTCAAGCCTGCAAAAGAGGACGCATCACTAAAGAAAAGAACTGCAAAAATTAAAAAGGGGAAAAACGGCAGCCTTGATGAAAGGCTCAGAGCTTTATCTCCAAAAGGCGTATATATAGTTATTGACACCTCCGGCAACCGGCTCTATCTTAAAAAAGGGGCAGAGACCATGCTTGAAGCTGTGGTTTCATGCGGCAGCGGCAATATTCTCACAGAGCCTTCAGGCAAAAAAAGGACATGGGTCTTTGATTCGCCAAGGGGTGAATACCAAATAAAGACAAAAGTCGTAAACCCGATCTGGGTAAAGCCTGACTGGGCGTTTGTTGAAGAAGGAGAGGAGATACCGCAAAAGACCGAGGACAGGATGGAGAGCGGCATGTTAGGAGATTACGGCCTTGCCTTCGGCGATGGATATCTGATTCACGGCACATTGTATACCAGACTTTTAGGCAGGAATGTAAGTCACGGGTGCGTAAGAGTGGGGGACAAAGACCTGGAGGCTGTCTATAAACAAACACCCATAGGGACAAAGGTGATACTTTTTTAGTTATGCGGCTCAGGACGATTCTCTCTCTCATCTATATCTTATTTGCGCTTCTCTTAAGCTCAGGCACAAGGGCCGAAGCTCTGAGCAGTAAAGAGGAGCTTCTCCATGCCGAGTTTGAGCTTGCCCAGAAACCGCAGATATATTTCATGCTGAACTTAAGGGACAAGAAGATATACTTTAAGGCGCGCGGGATAATATTAAAAGAGATTCCTGTTGAGGATGTAAAATTCTGGGGGGACCTTTTAGCCGCAACGCCATATACGATGGCTAAAAAGAGCTCGTTCTCCACTCCTGTAAGGGATACTATAAACCCGAATATAGAAGAAGCAGAGAAAGAAGAAAAGAAAGACCCGAAAGAAAAATTCCAGCTCAAGGCGCTGGAACTAAGCGATATGCCTGTGAGCTATACCCTTTCACTTGATGACAATGTTTTCATATCAGTCAAACCGGGCGAGAAGGGTATGATTGCCGGGCTCTATTCAGCGGCTAATGCTTTAAACTGGTATGTATCCAGACCGCTCTATACAATATGGAACACCATAAAAAAGAGGCCGTATACCGCCATACATTTGCGTTTAAAAAAAGAGGATGCCCAGTCCCTTTACTGGTCATTTGTTGAGGGCGGTAAAATTATAATATATTAATCTCAAAGCTCCTGACAGCCGTGGTTCTCTGATTTTGAATATCAATAAATGCCGTTACCCATTAAACATTCCAAACGCGCAATCGTCCTGCTTTTTATTGTTGTTTTTATCTGCCTGATTATTTATGAGTGGCGCACCTCAATAATACAATCGTGGATCTTCTCAAGCTATGCAAAGAAGTTGCAATTTTCCATAGGCGACGGTCCAAGCCCGAATATTATCTTCCCTCATGAAGGCCCTTCCGACAAGGCGCGGGGCTACGTGCGTATCCCGGCATTTGTCAAAAACCTTGAAGAATACAATTTTACAATTGTCAGGCAGGCGCGCTTCAGCCCGGAATTAGTCAGGGCAACGCGCATGGGCATCTCTCCGCCTTACGAAGAAAAGAGCGTAGCGGGTCTGACCATATTGGACAAATCAGGAAGCGCTCTGTATGAAAGCATTCCCCGCGATAGAATTTACAGCAGTTTTGAAGAGATACCCGAAGATGTGATTAATATACTCCTCTTTATTGAAAACCGGGAGCTTTTGAAACCTACCGATGAACATAAGAATCCTGTGCTTGAGTGGGACCGCATGGCAAAGGCCGGTGTTAAATACGTAGGGAAAAAATTCGGCCTGCCGATACCTGCTGAAGGGGGAAGCACGCTTGCTACCCAGCTTGAGAAGTATCAGCACTCAGAAGGCGGCAGGACAGGCAGCGTAAAGGAGAAGATCCGCCAGATCACTTCAGCCAGTCTCAAGGTCTACAGGACCGGACGCGATACAACAGTTTCACGAAGGGAGATAGTCGCGGATTATATCAATACCATGCCGTTAGCTTCAGCAGCGGGATACGGGGAGGTGTACGGATTCGGCGAAGGATTATGGGCCTGGTTCGGCGAAGATATAAAGTATGTCTCAAATGTTCTAAGGGCAAAAAATAACTCCCCGGAATACGCTGAAGCATTTAAGAAGGTCATGACCCTCTTCAGCTCGGTCAAGGCGCCCTCGTTTTACCTAATTAAAGATAGAGAGGCTCTTACACAAAGGGTGGATTACTTTGCTGATCTGCTTATGAAGGAGAAAGAGATTGACCGGCAATTTCACGACCTCCTGAAAACTACGCCTGTGAAATTCAGAAACGGCAAGATTAATGTACCGCAGCCTCCTTTTGCTGAACGTAAGGCCCCCAATGCCATCAGGCACTACTTGCTTAAGGCGCTTGATCTTCCAGACTTCTATGACCTTGACCGTCTGGATATGACAGTTCAGAGCACGCTTGATGCCGACATGCAGAAGAAAGTAATGCTGATGCTTAAACAACTGACAGACAGCAGATACGTTGAATCAGCCGGGCTCTCCGGTGATCGGATGCTTAAGCATGGTGATCCTAAGAATTTAATTTACAGCTTTTTGCTTTATGAAAAGACGCCTTCAGGAAATGCCCTCCGCGTGCAGGCGGACAACCTTGACAAGCCTTTTGATATCAATGAAGGGGTAAAGCTGGATCTCGGCTCAACAGCAAAGCTGAGAACCCTTGCACATTATCTTCAGATAATCTCGGATACTTACAAAGAGATGTCAGCGCTGTCTCCGGAAACATTGAAGAGCAATCCGTCATTCAGTAAAGACCCGATATCAAGATGGATGACTCAGCAATTTCTTAACAGGCCCGGACTTAGCCTTGAAGAGTCCCTTGAATCAGCTATGGGAAGAATGTTCTCGGCAAGTCCTGCTGAGGTCTTCTTTACAGGCGGAGGGGAGCATACATTTGTTAATTTCAATAAAGCCGGCAACAACCTGACAATGCCGGTCTCCGAAGGGATAAGGGATTCCGTCAATCTTGTCTTTATACGGCTGATGCGGGAGATAGTCTACTATCATGAAACTCGTCTAAATTTTGATACAAAGGCTGTTTTGGAGGATATGAATCATCCAATGCGCAAAGATCTGTTGAAGCAGGTAACGGACAAAGAGTCAAGAGTTTTTCTCTCGCAATTCATATCTGAATACAGGGGACTTACCCTTGACCAGTCCATAAAAAAACTCCTTGGAAGCCGCAATACATCCGCCCGGCATCTCGCGATCCTGTTCTACGCGATTAATCCTTCGGCCTCACAGGATGATCTCACTCAATGGCTTAGAGAGCGGCAGCCTGAAGTGCCTGATCTGACGGAAAGTACGATAATGATGCTTGCAAGAAAATACGGCGGGGCAAGGTTCAACCTTTCCGATTATGGATATCTTCTATCAAGGCATCCTCTGGAGCTCTGGACAATAGGTTATCTTAACGCTAACCCCGGTGCGGACTGGGAGAAACTGCTTCATGAAAGCGCTGACGCAAGGGAGCAGACAGGCGCATGGCTCCTGCAGACCCGCCATAAGGGCGCTCAGGATACAAGGCTGAAGATCCTCTTTGAAGAGATGGCGTTTAAGGAGATACACAAAGGCTGGAAAAGGCTTGGCTACCCTTTTGACTCCCTCGTCCCGTCCCTCGCCACGTCCATAGGAAGTTCCGCAGACCGTCCCGCAGCCCTCGCGGAGATTATCGGAATAATATTAAACGACGGCGTGCGCATGCCCACGCTTAAAGTGACGTCGCTGCATTTTGCCGGCAACACCCCTTATGACACCGATCTCTCTTTAAATACAGAGGAGGGCGAAAGAGTGATGCCCGCTGAAGTTGCTAAGGTTCTCCGCAAGACGCTTGCCGATGTTGTTAAAAGCGGCACAGCCCGCGCTGTATATGGCGCTCTGAAAGAAGCAGACGGAAATGTTGTTGTCATAGGAGGCAAGACCGGTTCAGGAGATAACCGTTTTGAGTATTTTGCCAAAGGTGGGAAACTCATAAGCTCGCGTGTTGTCAACCGCACAGCCACTTTTGCATTCTACATAGGCGACCGCTATTTCGGCGTTCTTACGGCATTTATGCCCGGAGAGGGAGCTGCTGATTACTCCTTCACAAGCTCTTTGCCGGTTAATATCTTGCGGCTTCTGGCCCCGACTCTTCAGCCTCTTATCTCTCCTGAAGTTTAACGAACCTCTCCGTTGCTGAATGGCTATTTTGCATCTTTGGATCAATATGCCTTTTTCAATAGCACCGCAATTTCGTTTAATCTCTTATCAAGTGTCCATAGGGGGACATTACTTAATACCGCCGAAACAAGCAGGTGCATGTCAACATAGCCCAATCCCTTTCCCATAAGATGATTTTTTTCTATAAACAGCATTACATCTTCGTGCTCCGCCTGTGCTGCCGCCGGAAGCGTTTGCAAGAGAGAAAGGATTACTGCCCTGTTTTTGAGATTTCCGCAGGCAAGCTCGCCGATGATAAATGGATGACAAACCGCAAGGCCGTCATTTAACACGGCCTCAAGCCCTATATTCCCATCGCGCAGATGCGCTACCCATACCGAAGTATCAACAAGTACCATGTTATTTTCTTGCCGCTCTCCTGCGTGGAGGCGCTTGCAGCCCCTTCTCAGTCCCTCCAAACATAGCAAGCCTTTTGGCGCTTTCCCTTGCTATCAGCGATTCAAGACCGAGCCTGACAAGGGCGGTCTTTTCCTTAACGCCCGTAAGTTTCGCTGCCTTATCAAGCAGGTTGTCCTCAATGTTCAATGTTGTTCTCATGACTGCTCCTCTCTGTATGCTAAGTTATATGTATTAATATGTATCAAAATATGCATCACTGTCAAGAGACCTTTATCTTTTCCGTCTCCACTGCAATGGATCGAGCCGCTGATTACTCCTTCACAAGCTCTTTGCCGGTGAACATCCTGAAGCTTCTGGCGTCTACCCTCCAACCGCTTGTTTTACCTGAAGCATAGAGAGGAGCTTATCTAAAGATTATTATTTTTTCATAGTGCTGCTGAAATTTGATTCTAATTGCGACGTTATATCGAAACTGGACTAACTGACAGGGAAGTGGTGAGCGAAGCGAGGAGAGAACGCCGCCGTGAGGGGCGTGTTTCTCCGACCCTCTCGACGGCGTGGTTAGATTGTCATCAAGCCGGAGTACTTTAATACAAACCACAGCGCAGCGAGAATAACTGCCCCAAAGATCAGTAAGACGAGTAAGCGAAAAACCCGTTTATGTAAAGGATCATTAACTTTGTCTTTGCGGCCGATCCATTCAGAACCTGCCTCGCCTATCACATAAAATATTGCCACGATGAAAAGGCCAGCAAGACCCGCATAAATGGATTTAGCTTGTCTGAGGACGTAAAAACCACTGAAGAGGTCGAAGAGAAATCCGAGCGCAAGTAAAACGATAACAGCTATAGCGATTAAGCGTAAAATTGAAATGGGTTGGACTTTTCGCCTCGCTTTTTCCTCACTTGTTAAACATTTGTCACAAGCCCATTTCGCATCCAGTCTCGTTTCTTGTCCGATTTGATGAAGGTGCTCGCGGCAAGTGGCTTTATTACATCTTGAGCATATGCCACCACTTGGGGTTTCGAACTCGCCCTGACAAATATGGCATTTCCAAGGTACGATTTCTTTCGAAGAGGCCATTCACCACGTCCTATTTTTAAGCGCGCGCATCAACAATCCTTAGTAGATGGGATGCAAGCATGACCATTTCTTGAGCCTCACGGTGATCATTAAGAGTTACCGTCCTGTGCGAATGTGGGTTTTTATACGATCCGATTGCACCGGCAAAAAGATGAGCCAGTGCTTCTCGTTCGGGTTTAGGCTGTTTCATATCAGTTAATGGTCCAGTGTCTGGGTGAAACGCTTTGCGCATAAGCTCGACGCCAATATCAGTATCTGCAAACTCGCCTGCTTTTCTGACGGCTTCTTCAACTGTTCGGAAAGCAATAAACACAGCGTCTGCAAGTTCTCCCCTTGCTAAAGATATCCACACTCGATCAGCTATAGACGAATGAAGTAAAGTCTTCGGAAACTCAGCCGCCTTTCGGAAATTATCGAATTTGTCACGAGTAATCAGCTCTTGGCCGCGACGCCCGAGAATACGCCAACCGTTCGTACCGTTTGAACCGAGCGCCGGTATTATAAAAGCGTTGACCTCCAGCCAATTAAGAGCTTCGATCAACGCAATCTCGACTTGGGTTTTTTTGTTCCCTAGTTTTTGATGATCATAGGAGATGGCTATGTCCCTATGTACCATGCCGTGTTGAAGGTTCTTAGCGGCAACTTGCAAAACATTAAAAGCTAACTCCTCTGGTGCAAGACCAAGCAGTACATCTGGGTCGGGAATAATATCCGTGATTTTAATTTTTAGGTCTCCTCTCGGAATTATTTTTAAGGACTAACAAGTTATTATCTAGTTAGAGAACATTAGCACAAAATTATGCCTCCGTCAATAACTCTTGAATGCTATGTTATGGCTATTATTACATTTTTCAACAGACACTTCGGGATTTTCCAAAGAGGGGAACACACCCCTTTATCCCCTCTTAATAGAGGGGAATATAGTCCGCTATTTCCTTCCCAGCCACTTAACCTTTTCAGAAGCCGTAAGATAATTCTCTTTTAAGACAATCAGAATAGCCCTTTGCCTTGTATAAGGCCCTTGTCCTCTTTGTGCCTAATTCCGGGTCTTCTATCTCCTGCACCCGTTCATAACCGACTCTTGCAAGCCAGCGTTTGAAAGGCTCTGCTTTAGGCGAAGGAATGGATTGAATAATGCGGAACATCGTTTCTGTATTTGCACAGTCAGTTTCGTATTTTTTACCATCTGGCGATTCCAGTTTCAGTTGTCGACAAAATGTCGACAACTCAGATCCCTCTTCAGTTTTAACTCGGACTTTCATTTTATACCAGTAATCCCGAGGGTTCACACTATCAGTAAGCACTGACACAACATCAACGACAGAAAACCACCATTCATTGCCGTAAATAACCTTTCTTATTTCCTTACCTCTAAAAACTGCAATGTTTGTTTCCAAATTCTCCTCCCTTCAATTGAGCATAATATATTCTCATAAAATCTCCCCTTGCCGCTCTTTGGCACGATGTCATTCTGCAATAGTTTTTCCTTCAACATTATCAGCATAGAACTTACCCATAATCCTGTCAAGGAGAAGAGTAGAATTTGACCGCAAATACTGGTAAACTTATTCAGTACAAGACATTACCATGAAAACACTTAAAGACAGATTATTCACATTTTCTCTAAATAAAAAGCTCGTGGCGATGATGCTTTTTTTAAACCTCTCGCTTATCGCGGTACTTGTATTTCTCTATTACCAGACCGAAAAAGGCGTCTACAATGAGTTTGAGAGGCGGACGTCCGAGCTTTCAAAGGCTATTCAGATCGGCCTTGAGCAGGCGACAAGCAGCGGGCTGATGGATGAGAAGAGGCTTAAAGGTTATCTCGAAAAACTGAATACTAAAGGGGTGAAGGAGATATCTGTCATCAGCACATCGGACAGGATCATCTCAAGCACAAATCCGAAGGACGTGGGAAAGTGGATAACGAAGAGCAAAAAAGAGCTTATCTTTAAGGCTGACCTGGGAGAGACAGTAACAGGAGAAGGCCAGGCATACAATGTCATGATCCCGGTTGTTTCGGGTGATAAGAATATGGGGTATATATCTCTTACTTTGACTACCGAAGATTTCTCGGTCTTCCTTCAGACGAGCGCGGTAAGGAGGATAGTGGCTGCATCCATCGTATTTGCGATAGGGATACTTTTAGCCATCTTTTTGGCGAGGAGATACACGACCCCGATAGAGGAGGTCGTTACGGCAGCGCAGAAGGTCGCTATGGGCGACCTTAACCAGGAACTGCATTCAAACAGGAAAGACGAGATCGGCGACCTCGCCCGCAGTTTCAACTATATGGTCGAGAAATTGCGGGAAGAACGCAAACTCATGGAGAAGCTGAGAAAGGCGGAGCATCTTGCGACAGTAGGACAGTTTGCGAGGAACATTGCGCACGAGATCAAAAACCCTCTGAACTTTATCAACCTCTCCATTGATCATATGAGAGAGGCTGCAAGACCAGACAATACGGAGAGCGCTGAAAAGTTTGATTCCCTTATCATGAATATGAAGGGCGAAATACAGCGTGTAAGCAGGTTTGCCGAGAGCTTTCTTGAATACGGAAGGCCTTTTGAACTGAATCTAAGAAGAACGGGCATAGGTAAAGTCCTCTCTGACGTCACCGAACTTGTGACCGCAAAGGCAAGCCAGGCTAATATAGTGATAAAGAAGGAGTACGAAACACTGCCGGAACTCATGATTGACCCTGAATTTATAAAGACCTGCATATATAACATTATCCTCAACGCCTTTGAGGCGACGCCCAACGGAGGCGTTATTACCATCAGTACCGGCAAGTCGGATTCGAGATTCCAACTCTCAGTCGAAGACACAGGCATCGGCATCCCTCAGGACAAGGTTGAAAAGATTTTTGAACCCTTCTTCACTACAAAGAGCAAAGGTTTGGGGCTTGGACTTGCCTTCACAAAACGTATAATCGAGGACCATAACGGCAAGGTTACGTTTGAGAGCGTCGAAGGCAAAGGGAGCAAAATAACTATTAGTCTGCCTATGGAGGAGAGTTGATATGCCGCTTATTCTTGTAGTAGATGATGAGCCGCTTCAAAGGGACATTATGAAGACGATCCTCTCTGCCGAAGGACACGAAACCATTACAGCTTCGTCGGGTGAGGAGGCTTTGGAGATAATCAAGAAGTTTCATCCGGATGTGATTCTCACAGACCTCAGGATGGCGGGCATGGACGGCATCGAGCTTATGGAATCCGTCCCCAAACAGCCTTTCGAACCCTCGATAATCATCATCACCGCGCACGGAACCATATCATCGGCTGTTGAGGCGGTAAGGAAAGGCGCATTCGATTATCTCACCAAACCGCTTGATAAAGACACAATCCTTCTTACAGTAAGAAGGGCGATTGAGCGCGTCAGGCTTCTTAAGGAGAACGTCAGACTGCAAAGCGAGCTCTTTGAGAAATTCAAGATTGAGGGGATAGTTGGAAAGTCCGCGATGATGCAAAAGGCAATGGAGATCATCAGGAAGGTCTCGTCATCATCCGCGACAGTGCTTATCAGGGGAGAGAGCGGAACAGGCAAGGAACTCATTGCAAGGGCAATACATTATAACAGCCCGAGACAAACAAAGCCGTTCACCGCGCTGAACTGCGCGGCAATCCCTGAGAATCTTTTTGAGAGCGAGCTCTTCGGATATGAAGCCGGTGCATTTACAGGCTCTGTCGGGAGAAAGGAAGGCCTCTTTGAGATGGCAAACGGAGGAACGCTGTTTCTCGATGAGATAGGCGACCTTCCCCTTGTGACCCAGTCAAAACTACTCAGAGTGCTTCAGGACAAGGAGATACGGAGAATAGGCGGCAAAGAGACTAAGAAGATTGACGTAAGGATAATAACCGCAACGAACAAAGATATGGAGAAAGAGATAGCTGAGGGGAGGTTCAGGGAGGATATATATTACAGGCTTAAGGTTGTGACGATCGCCCTTCCGCCTCTCAGAGAGAGGCTTGAGGATATTCCCGACCTTGTTGATTTCTTTCTCAAAAAATACAATCAGGTATTCGGCAGAAGAATAAAATCCATAGAGCCCGCTGCGATGAAGGCGCTTGCCGGATACAACTGGCCCGGGAATATAAGGCAGATAGAGTCGGTAATCGAGAGGGCTGTGCTTATGAATGAGACAGGGGTCATAAATTCAAAAGATATACAGGGCGAGCTTGAGCTCTTTCAGTTAAGCGGCAGGCCGTTTGTTCTGGACCTGCCTCCTGGAGGCGTGGATCTGGAGAAGATAGAAGAGGAGCTTATCAATAAAGCGATGCAGATGGCCGGCGGTGTTGCGACAAAGGCCGCCAAACTCTTAGGTATGAGCTATAAAGCGTTTCTGTACAGGCTCGAGAAGAGCAAAAAGGGCGCGGAGTGAGGGTTGCAAATATTATCCTTTAAAAACTCTCACGATCTTGGAGACAGAGTTCCCGCAGTAGTTCATTAATTATTGATACCTCTTGCAGACGGCTGTGGGCTGTCGCTCCCCCTCCCTGCTTTTATGTCCCTACTTTTTGATGGCTTGGGTATAATATGGCAGTCTTTAAATAACTTCGTCTCTGGAATATAATTATCTAACTTATGCCAAAGAATCGCGTAGATAAGAGGGGCTTGGTTATTCCAATCATCTTGAGCAACCTGTTAAAATATTTAAATGTCCTTAAAGGAACTCATAATTCAAGGGGCGAGACAGAACAACCTGAAGAATATAAGCCTCAGGCTGCCCCATAACAAGGTCATCACTGTTACAGGCGTGTCAGGCTCGGGCAAGTCCTCTCTTGCCTTTGACACGATCTTTGCCGAAGGACAAAGGCGTTTTATCGAATCGCTCTCAACATACGCGAGGCTCTTTCTTGAGAAGCTTGACAGGCCTGATGTTGATTCTATCCGCAATATAAGGCCTGCTGTTGCGATTGAGCAGAGGAATCCTGTTAAGGGTTCGCGCTCCACTGTCGGAACAGGCACTGAAATTTATGACTACCTGAGACTCCTTTACGCAAAGATCGCAAAACCGCACTGCCATGCTTGCGGCAGTCCGTTAAATGCGTGGACGCCGTCATCCGCGGCTAATGAACTCATAGAGAAATACAGCGGAAAGAAGGCGTTAATAATCTTTGAGACGCAGGATTCGCCGCAGGAGCTTCAAAGAAAAGGTTTTCACAGGGCATTGATTGACGGGAAGATAGAGGATATCTCATCGCTTACGGATCGCAAGCCGCCATTTGATATCGTTCTTGACAGGCTTATCATTAAAGATGAGCCGCGCCTCTCTGATTCGATTGAACTGGCATGGGAGCGCGGAGATAAAGGTATAAAGATAGAGATCGTCCGTGACGAACCAAATGAAAATATACTGCTGAGGTTCAATTCAGGCCTGAGATGCCTTGAATGCGGCGCTGAGGCGGTCAAACCCCAGCCCCTCCTATTCTCTTTTAATCACCCGCTCGGCGCGTGTCCTGAATGCAAAGGGTTTGGGAATCTGCTTGAGTATTCTGAAGACTGCATTGTTCCAGACAAAGACCTCTCCATTAAAGAAGGAGCAATAGAGCCGTGGGGCAGGCCTGCATACAGATGGTGGCACAGGCAGTTTGCAAAGGCTGCAACATCACGGGGCATAGACCTTAAAACTCCTTACAAAGAACTCCCTGAAGCATCAAAAAAATTATTATTTGAAGGGGATTCAGATTTTTACGGTTTGAATGATTTCTTTGAGGAACTTGAAGGCAAGAGATATAAGCTTCATGTAAGGGTATTTTTAAGCAGATACAGAAAGCCTGCGGTCTGCAAAAAATGCAAAGGGACAAGGCTGAGGCCTGAGGCGCTTGCTTTTACAGTCGGAGGACTGAATATCGCGGAGCTTTCGAATATCTCAATACTGAAACTGAACGAATTCTTTTCAACCCTTGATCTTACGGAATATGATAAAGAAACATCTGCCGAGATACTCAGGCAGATAAAACTCAAGCTCGGCTTTCTGATACATGTCGGGGTGGGATATCTGACCCTCAGCAGGCAGTCCAGGACGCTCTCAGGCGGCGAGGCGCAGAGAATAAACCTGTCTAACCAGCTTGCCTCAAGGCTCACCGGAACGCTCTATGTGCTGGATGAACCGACAGTTGGACTGCATCCGAAAGATGTCGGCAGGATAACAGAGGTGATGAGGGAACTTGCGGGCATCGGGAATACGATCATAGCTGTGGAGCATGACATGAGCGTTATTAACTCCTCCGACTGGGTAGTTGAGCTTGGCCCCGGAGGAGGGGAAAGGGGCGGAGACCTAATATTCTCCGGCACGCTGGAGGAGTTTAAGAAGACAGACTCGCTCACCGCAAATTATTTGAATAATGCGGATTCAATTCCATTGCCAAGACAGAGAAAGAAGGGAAGCGGGAAGAAGCTCTCTATAAAAGGCGCGAGCGGACATAACCTCAAAAATATTGATATCGAGATCCCGCTTAAGACTCTCACGTGCATCACAGGGGTTTCAGGATCGGGAAAGAGCACGCTTGCAGAAGAGACGGTCTACAACGGACTTGCGGAGGCTTTTAAAACAGCGTTTGAAGGACATCAGCCCTTCAGGGAGATCAATGGGCTTGAGCATTTAAGGGGGGTCAAGATTATAGACCAGCAGCCTATCGGGAGGAGCCCAAGATCAAACCCTGTTACATATATAAAGGCGTTTGACCCGATAAGAAAACTCTTTGCCGGACAGCCCCACTCAAAGAGCCTCGGCTTTGGCCCCGGGCATTTTTCATTCAATACAGAAGGAGGCAGATGCAAGGCGTGCCAAGGCACCGGTTACCAGAAGCTCGAAATGTATTTCTTTGAAGACCTCTATATAAAATGCGATGAATGCGGAGGCCAGAGGTTCAGGCCTGAGGTCCTGAATATCGCATATAACGGAAAGAATATATTTGAGGTTCTCAATCTTACGGTTGATGAAGCTATCGGATTCTTCAGACAGACACCTTCACTTACAGCGAAATTAAGGCTGATGTCATCTACAGGCCTCGGATACCTGAGGCTCGGACAGTCTGCCACAACCCTCTCAGGCGGAGAGGCGCAGAGGCTCAAGATATGCGCTGAATTGGGGATTTCTGAGAGAAAAGATTATCTCTATATCCTTGATGAGCCTACTGTCGGGCTTCACCCTGATGATATAAAGAAACTGTTAACCATTCTCAACAGCCTTGTTGATGCCGGCAATACTGTCCTTCTAGTTGAGCATAATCTTGATGTAATAAAATGCTCTGACTGGATAATAGACCTAGGCCCCGAAGGCGGAGATAAGGGAGGCTATATCGTGGCTAAGGGCAGGCCTGAGGATATAGCAAGAGAAGAAAAGTCCTATACGGGGATGTATTTGAAGGAATATTTGGATTAGATGTTGTTAAAACCTTTAAAACCGTTTAAACTGTTTTTACCGTCATTGACACTAGCAATGCATTAAATAATGCGGATGTTGCAAGAAAATTTATTTTTCGATACCTTAACGAAGTTATATTTAAAGCCCCCTTGTATCTTTTTATGCAGGGACATACGCATAATTTTAATAAAATTTATCTAGTTAAATAAATTTTTGAACAATGTCCGCATTGTTTGGCTTATATATTTCTAAATTATGATCCCAAAAGCTATCAAAGAAAGGGAAGCGATCCTCAGCTTCTTAAAGACAAAGACTGACAGACCTGTCAGTCTTAGGGAAATCTCAACCGCGCTGCGCATACCGAAGAGCGAATCCCGCTTTCTCAAACGCGCCCTCGAATCATTGATCAATTCAGGCGATATCTACAAGACGCGCATAGGCCTTTACGGCCCGGCTGAGAGCATGAACCTCATCACCGGCAGCTTTCAGGCGCACAAAGACGGTTACGGCTTTGTCATCCCTGATAAGTCCGGTGAGGGCGACCTCTTCATCCCAAGAAGAAAGACTATGGGCGCGATGTCAGGCGACCGCGTTATAGCCCGCGTAGAGAGCCCTGTAAAAAGAGACGGCGCCATAATCAAGATACTTGAACGCGGCAAGAAGAAGATGATCGGAAGGCTGCATCAAGACAGGAAGAGCTTTTACGTGGAGCCGAAAGGCAGGAATTTTCCATTTGATATCTATATCAGCCCCGGCAATAAGGGCGGCGCAAAGAGCGGAAGCCTTGTGGTTGTGGAGATCACAACATATCCAACCCCTGTCAGGGGGCCTGAGGGCAAGGTGATTAAGGTATTGCCTGAAGTAGATGAGCCGCGCATGGAGATTGATATGATAGTGGAGGAGCGCTCACTTCCGCGTCGGTTCCCTCCGCATGTGCTGAAAGAGGCAGGCGAATTTCCAGATGCCGTACACACACGCAATAGGGTTGACTGCCGCAACCTTTTGACCGTGACGATTGACGGGGAAGACGCAAAGGACTTTGATGATGCCATATCAATCAGCCGTTCAAAAGATGGGTTTGTCCTTTATGTGCATATAGCGGACGTAAGTCATTATGTTAAGTGGGACTCCGTGCTTGACCTTGAAGCAAGACAGCGCGGGACGAGCGTATACTTCCCCGGCAGTGTAATTCCCATGCTCCCTGAAAGGCTCTCAAATAATCTCTGCAGTCTTGTGCCGAAGAAAGACCGCCTCACATTTACTGCCGAACTCCACATCAATAATACCGGAAAGGTAATAAAGAAGGATTTTTATACGAGTGTAATAAACAGCAACGAGCGTATGACTTACACATCCGTAAAGAAGATACTTACGGACAGAGACCCGGCTGAAAGAAAAAAACACACGTATCTCCTCGAAAGCTTTGAGATGATGGAAGAGCTTTACAATACCCTCAAAGATAAGAAGAGAAGTCAGGGAAGCCTTGATTTTGACTTGCCTGAGCCGGATATTCTCCTTGACATACAGGGAGCGCCTGAGGCTGTCATCAAGGCAGAGAGGTATATGAGCCACATGATCATCGAGGAGTTTATGATAGCGGCCAATGAAGCCGTTGCCTCTCATCTCGAAAGCCTTGGCGTGCCCTCAATATACAGGGTGCATGAAAAGCCCGACACCTCAAAGCTTGATGAGCTCAAGCCTATCTTTAAGGCGCTCGGTTATGAGACAAAAAAATCAGGAGGAAGCGTCTTCCGCTCGATCCTCAATAAGGCAAAGGGAACAGCGGAAGAGTCTATGCTCAATATCCTTCTCCTGCGCTCTCTCAAGCAGGCAAAATATTCAACAGAAAATGTAGGGCATTTCGGCCTTGCTTCAAAGAGCTATACGCACTTCACCTCGCCGATAAGACGTTATCCTGACCTTGCTGTGCACAGGATATTGAAAGAAGTTATCGGGAATAAGAAGCTTTCGGAAAATATGAGGCAATACCTGAACAAGAATCTCCCTCAGATAGCCGCCCATTCTTCGCAGACCGAGCGCACAGCAGCAGATGCTGAGCGCGAGATCGTCATGGCGATGAAGGCGTGGTTCATGAAAGACAAGGTTGGTAATGAATACGATGGGGTAGTCATCGGCATTAACTCGCAGGGTCTGAAGATACAATTGAAGGATTTCTTTGTGGAAGGGTTCCTGCATGTCTCATCCATGACTGATGACTATTACAGGTTCGATGAAGAAAAGTACCGACTCATCGGCAGACGTGGGAAGAAAAGATTTACTTTAGGCGATGAGATCAGCGTTAGAGTTGAGCGTGTTGATGTTGAAGAGAGAGATATAACGTTCGGGCTGATTTAAATCTTTTCGCCTGAAAAGAGGTTTTCTTAATTTAAATAGGGAGTGTATTCCCTGGAGAAAATCTGCAGACCGTCTTCAGAGGTTATCCCCAATTTCATCAGCTCTTCTAATATCTTTCCCGAATCAATCAAAATTCCTTAAAAACCTTTGCCAGCGACTCACCAGCCACATGCATCTTCCACTCATTCAGGTATCCGAAAGGCGTTTCAGTGATAGCGTAGCCTGTTCTTGAAAGACGCTCTTTAACATCCGTGATTATCTCATTCGTCAATTCGGGTGCAGCCTTTGACATTGAGAGATGGCTGAAGGAGTGGAGCACGATTGTTTTTGTATTGAACTTTCCTGCAACCCACTTGACGTTCTTTACAAATTTACTGATAACGCTGATCTTCTTCTCACTGTCTTCTTCCTCTGCCTGATAAAAGACGACAACTGCATTCTCAACAGCCTCTTCCATTTCAGAGTCAGGAACCTCGTCAAGGATCTTTTTGTATGTCTTGAACCAGAACGAAGGCGCGTAATAGAGTATGAGTCTCATCTGCCGGTTTACCCTCCCTCATAAATTGTCATTGGTAATTATATAATATATTGCGTGGAGCAAGTTTTTATGAGACTGAAGATCAATATAACAGGTGTTGTGCAAGGTGTCGGCTTCAGGCCTTTCATCTTCAGGCTTGCTGAAGAGATGGGGCTGAAGGGGTATGTTTGCAATGATGCAGGCGGAGTTGCTATCGAGGCTGAAGGCGAGGAGCCTCTGCTCACAGAATTTCTCCTGCGCATTGAGAAAGAGAAACCCGCGCTCTCAAAGATATTCAGCCTCCGGCACTCTTTTCTGCATGATAAGGGATTTAATGAGTTTGTAATTAAGGAGAGTGACAGAGAAGGCGGAATCAGAGTCTCAATTCTCCCTGACATCGCGACATGTGACAAATGCTTAGATGATATTTCTGCTAAAAGCAATAGAAGGTTCGATTATCCATTCACCAACTGCACTAACTGCGGCCCGCGTTTTACCATAATAGAAGATCTGCCATATGACAGAAAGAATACATCCATGAAGGATTTCAGGATGTGTGTTGATTGTGAGAGGGAATACAGCGATCCTTCAGACAGAAGGTTTCATGCCCAGCCTGATGCATGCCCTGTCTGCGGGCCTGAGGTTGCCTTGTTTGATAATAAAGGTGAAGCTCTGAGCAGGAAGAATGAAGCGATTGAGCAATGCGTTGCGCTTATCAAAGAAGGCAATGTCATCGCCATAAAAGGATTAGGCGGATATCACCTTGTGTGTGACGCAATGAATGAAATATCTGTCGAAATCTTAAGAGAGAGAAAGCAACGGGAAGAGCGGCCGGTTGCGGTCATGTTCCCTGATATCGGGTCAATAAAAACTGAGGCGCTGGTAGAGATACTTGAAGAACGCGCATTGTGCTCTGTCGAGCGGCCTATCGTCATTCTCAGAAAGAAGAAAGGGACGAGGCTTCCTGATTCTATTTCTCCCGGCAATGACACCATAGGCGCATTCCTTCCTTACACGCCGCTTCACCACATAATATTGCAGAGGCTGCAGAGGCCGATTGTGGCAACGAGCGCGAATACTTCAGACGAGCCGATCGCAAAAGATGAAGACGATGCATTCAAAAGGCTTTCTGGCATAGCTGATTATTTTCTGACGAATAACAGGGAAATTATAAAAAGGTGTGACGATTCAGTGGTAATGATAGTTGCTGAAAGGCAGATTCCCATAAGGCGCTCAAGAGGCTTCGCTCCCCTTCCTGTAATATTGCCCTTTAAACTGAAAAGACCCGTGCTTGCGCTTGGCTCTTACATGAACAATACGATCGCCGTAGGCATTGACGACAAGGTTTATCTGTCACAGCATATAGGCGATCTTGAGACGCCGCTCTCAATGAATTTTTATGAAGAGACGGTCAATGATTTTTTGAAGCTTTTTGATATAAAACCCGATATAGTTGTTTCAGATATGCATCCGCGATACTTCAGCACAATATTTGGAGAGAAGCATTATAAGGACAAACTCGTAAAGGTCCAGCACCATTTCGCGCATATACTTTCCTGTATGGCTGAAAATGATATTCAGAAGGATGCAGAGGTGATAGGCTTTGCATTTGACGGAACCGGATATGGAACTGATAAAACTGTATGGGGCAGCGAGGTGATGACAGCGTCATATTCAGGTTTTAAAAGATCATATCATATCCGCCCTTACAGGCTTCCCGGTGGGGAGAAGGCGGTAAAAGAACCTTTCAGAACAGCTTTGTCTTTACTGTATGAGACATTCGGAGATGCAGCAGAGTTTGAACTTATGTCTTTAACTGAACAGGAAAGAAGATTCTATCTCGACATGATAAAGAAAGGCGTTAACTCGCCTTTGACAACAAGCATGGGAAGGCTCTTTGACGGCATTGCTTCTATTGTCGGATTAAAGCACAATGTCTCGTATCATGCTCAGGCCGCTGTCATGCTTGAGCAGGCGGCTTTGCGTTCAGATGAAAATGGGGGGTATCACTTCAATATAAATGAGGGCATCATTGACTTACGGCCTATGATCAGAGAGATTGCAAAAGATAAACGGTCAGGAGTTTCGGCAGAGATTATAGCAAGGAAATTTCACAATACCATTATCGAGATGATAATATCTCTTTCAGAGTCATTAAGGAATGAAACCGGCATTAATAAAGTCGCGCTTTCAGGCGGGGTATTTCAGAACGCGATACTTCTTTCCGGGGCATTCAGTAAATTGCAAGAGAGAGGTTTTACTCCGCTCATACATCAGATAGTTCCGCCCAATGACGGAGGGATATCACTGGGGCAGGTTGTGGCGGGGAACTTTCAAAGTTAATAAATGTTTGATTTCAGGCCGCTCGCTTTTATCAATTGACAAGCAATCTCCAGAGTGTTATTCTCATAAAAACTTACTCAAAGGAGAAAAAATATGAAGAGACTCAAAGGAACCGTACTCGTATTAGCAGTGGCCGTTCTTTTTAGTGTGACTGTATGGGCTGCAGATAAGACATTTCAGGAATCTGATGTGGAATATTCTGCAGACGAGCAGATGGAGACTGAAGATGTAGCTATGCAAGCCAAAGTCTTCCATGCTCCCGGCAAAGAAAGAAGAGAACAGGATATGAGCGGAATGCAGCAGATCATGATTATGCGAAGGGATAAGAACGTTATCTGGATGCTAATGCCGGATCAGAAGATGTATATGGAGATGAAGATGGGGCAGGGGAAAGAAGATACGGCGGATATCAATGATTACACGATTGAATACAGCGTTGTCGGAGAAGAGGTCATAAACGGTATAAACACAACCAAGAACAAGGTCATTGTAACAGACAAAAAAGGCAACAAGTTCGGCGGGTTTATGTGGGTCTCAATGGAAGGGATTATGGTCAAGATGGATACTGTTTCAAGGGTTGAAGGCTCAAAGATGCGCGTAAAAATGGAGCGCAAGAACATTAAAATTCAAAAACAGGATTCAAAACTCTTTGAGATCCCTTCCGGATACAATAAGATGTCAATGCCGGGCATGGGCAGCGGCTTCAACATGCAGGATATGATGAAAGGAATGGAATAGGAATAATGAGACTTTCATATGGTAAATTATTGCTAATGTCTGCCTGCGTTGCCTCTCTCTGCATTACGCAGAACGCTTTTGGAGACGGCGACTGTAATTGGAATAAAGATATGAAGGCCTCCTTTGGTAAGGCCGTCGCCTCTGAGAAGCGCGGGGCGTTTGCCGAGGCATTTGAAGAATACTTAATTGCGCAGTATGAGTCCGGATGCGACGGCAAAAACCCTGTCTCGGCTGATGCAAAGGCGGCCGTCAGGAGGATCGCCAAAAAGATGAGCGATGAAGAGGAGAAGAAGGGTAATCTTTACAAATCCGTTGAATTGGGTAAAGGCGCGGGTGCTTTCCAGTGGCTTGAGGCAGCATGGAGTTTTGCCGACGCAGACCGTATGATGATGAAGATGATAAAGAGAAAACCGGAAGATGTTGAGATATTCAAGATAGCTGTAGGACATTTCCGGGGAAGAGAGGAGAGAAGCGAAGACTTACAGAAATCATACGGTTTCAAGGTTGATTTAAGTTATCTAAGGGAGCTTGAGGTCACGGCGTCAAACAACGGCGATAATGCCCTTAACAAAGAAGAAGAGGAATTCGCAAAGAATGTGATAAGTCTCGGCGGCACTAATGTTGACAGATCACTCAGGCAACTCTCAAACGCCCGCCAGTGGTTCGCATTTTTTAAGAACGTAAAAGAAAAACAGGTTATTGAACGAGCTGAAAAAAGGGGCGATAATTTTTACGCGGATGATAATCAGCCTCAAT
>JBFLVX010000013.1:0-28353 GCA_040758255.1 Nitrospirota bacterium | reverse complement strand
AAGCCTGTTTCCTCAAGGCATCTCTCAACCTTCTGAGGCGCCAGGTCAATCTTCACGCCCAATGCTTCGAGTATGTCCGCACTGCCGCAGCTGCTTGAGACAGAGCGGTTGCCGTGCTTCGCAACTGGTATGCCGGCCGCTGCCACGATAATTGCCGCTGTTGTCGAGATATTAAATGTATGTGCCATATCGCCGCCTGTGCCGCATGTATCAACAGTATTTTCCGGAGCCTTTATTTTTGACGCTTTCTCCCTCATGACCTTTGCCGCGCCGGTTATTTCCTCAATGGTCTCTCCCTTTATCCTGAGAGCAGTAAGGAAGGAGGCTGTCTGCGCGTCAGTGGAGCGCCCCTCCATAATATCATTCATGGCTTCAATCATCTCGGCTTCAGAGAGATGAATGCTCTGTGTCAGCATCTTGATAGCTTCTTTAATCATGATTTACCACGACCTCATTTCTCTCATAAGGTCTTCAATGGATACAGTCTCGCCGCGTTCTGAAGCCTCTTTGCCCTTCCTGACCTTATCAATAACATAAAGCTCGTACATTATGTCATCAATATTAGCCGATTCAGGCAGTTTGGAAATTACGTTGATCGCGTCATGCTTCAAGGTCTCCATTTATAGCACCTCCTCTTTGAGACTATTTTACCATTTTTTGTGTAAAACACCTCTTTGGAAATGCAGACCAGCCAGTTGAGATGCGACTCTTTCTTTCAGGATAGGAAAGAGTGGAGCAGTAGATGAAAGACAGGAATAATTTAACAATGAAATAACGCGCAAAAATCAAGACACGAACTTGTGCTTTAAACGGGAGGTACTATTTATTATTTTCTATATTATTATTTGATGACGAAACACTCTGATTATTTTCAGTATCACCCGATTTGCAAATACCGCTTAATATTAAGCCTCCTATAAGTCCTCCAAGTGCGCCCGCTGCAACTATGCCTTTATTCATACACTCTGTATATTTTGAACGATTGCTGATATTTTGAGCTGAATATTTTGCATCAGTTTTGATCTCACTCAGCATTTCCCTATTTTTAACTCTTATATACTCAGCTTCAGCCCTGTAGCATGTACTCCAGAAATCTGGCTGTGAATCTTTGGTTATGTTTATTATATCTGCTCCTATTTCACATGCATCTTTCTTGAAATTATCAACAACAAATGTCTCTGAACATTTTACAGAAAAGCCAGTATCTGATGCTGATATTTTGCCTGCAATGTCAACTAACTCAGGATTATAGTTAAGATTTTTTACCACTATAATATTTGAACATTCTTTTTCACTCGCTACCGAATTATCCAGTTGATATCCTTCTCTCTTGATATTTGCTGTACAACTGGTAAATAAAAAGAAAAAGCAGACCAATACGGTAATAATGCTTTTTTGTGATCGCATGAATCTCTCCTAACTAAAAGTATTATAATGTACCTGCTGTTCTCTGAACGGTAGCATAAGATTAAACTTGTAGTCAAATGAATTTCATGGTTTACACTATGCGTACAAATTCGTATAATATTTTCTGTTAAATTAGTAACAGTATATTTTTGGAGGATGGAAGAGATTGAAAATTGTAGTCTGTATTAAACAAGTACCGGATACCGCTGAGGTAAGGATAAACCCTGAGACGAACACACTTGTCCGCGAAGGCGTGCCGAGTATAATAAACCCTTACGACCTTAACGCGCTTGAGGCCGCTTTGCAGATAAAAGAGCAGAACGGCGCGAAGGTAACTGTTCTTTCTATGGGGCCGCCGCAGGCTGAGACAGCATTGAGAGAAGCTGTCTCTCTTGGGGCTGACGAGGCCGTGCTTCTGACTGACAGGGCGTTTGCAGGCTCCGATACTCTGGCAACGTCATACACGCTCGCCATGGCAATCAAGAAGCTTGAGGCGGATATTATCTTCTGCGGCAAACAGGCTATAGACGGCGATACCGCGCAAGTAGGCCCCGAAACAGCGGAGTTTCTTAATATCCCTCATGTGGCTTATGTCAAGAAGATCGAGGAAATAAGGGACGGCTATGTAAGGGTGCAGCGTCTTATGGATGAAGGTTATGATGTTGTTGAGTCTTCAATGCCGGTCCTCTTTACGGTCGTGAAGGAGCTAAACAAACCGAGGCTTCCTTCGCTTAAAGGAAAGATGGCGGCAAAGAAGGCTGTTATTAAAAATATGGGAATGACTGATATTGGGGTTGAGGCTGCCTCTCTGGGTTTAAAGGGTTCGCCAACTCAGGTGAGGAATATATTTGCTCCGAAGGTGAAATCCGATAGAAAGATGTTTGAAGGCTCTGCGGAAGAACAGGTTAACGCCTTGATTGATGAGATGAGGAAGATCAAATGCCTATAGTTGTTATACGCGAAAAGTGCACAGGATGCGAGGAGTGTAAGAATGTATGCCCTTACGATGCGATTGTAATGCAGGAGGGCAGGGCGTTTATTACGGAATACTGCCAGTTCTGCAATGCATGTCTCTCTGTATGCCCTGAAGGCGCGATAACAAAGACTGAAGACGCAGAGCCCGGCGAGGAGATAGCAGGAGACATAGAAGAACTTGAGAAGTATAAAGGCGTATGGGTATTTGCTGAGCAGAGGAAGGGCAAGCCTGCTCCGGTTGCGTATGAGCTTCTCGGCACTGGCAAGAGGCTTGCCAATGAGCTTGAGACAGAGCTTTCTGCTCTGCTCTTAGGCTCTGACGAAGCATCGGCAAAGGAGCTTATAAAGTGGGGCGCGGACAAAGTATATCTTTGCAGTGACGCTGCGCTTGAGCAGTTCAATGACGAGGCTTATGCGGAGATACTCTCACAACTTATTAAAGAGCATAAGCCCGCGATTGTGCTTGCGGGTGCAACGCCCATGGGGAGGTCGTTCATACCCCGCGTTGCCGCAAGGATTGGAACTGGGCTTACGGCTGACTGCACCTCGCTTGAGATTGACAAGGATACAAAAGACCTCCTTCAGGTAAGGCCTGCCTTCGGCGGCAACATTATGGCAACGATCGTATGCCCCAGGCACAGGCCCCAAATGGCGACAGTCAGACCGCGCGTGATGAAGAAGGGTGAATATGATTCCGCGCGCACAGGTGATGTTATTCATATTAAGTCAGACAATCTGACATCGAGGACAAAGGTCATTGAATCTGTGGAAGAGGTATCGGAGGTGATGGTAAATCTTCACGAGGCGGATGTGATAGTCGCGGGCGGCAGGGGTGTAGGCGGCGCTGAGGGTTTCAGGCTCATTCAGGATCTCGCTGGCGTGATGGGCGGCGCAGTGGGCGCGTCAAGGGCTGCTGTTGATGAAGAGTGGATACCTTACAGCCATCAGGTTGGGCAGACAGGCAAGACAGTCTGTCCGAAGATTTATATAGCGTGCGGCATATCAGGCGCTGTTCAGCATCTTGTGGGCATGCAGTCATCAGACATAATCATCGCGATAAATAAAAACCCTGAAGCGCCCATATTTGGCGTTGCCACTTACGGCATAGTCGGGGATCTCTTTGAAGTTCTGCCGATGCTCACAAAGAAGATCAAGGAAGCAAAAGGTCTCTGAGAGTTTAATCTTTCTGTTTCTTCACGCCGAACACGAAGACAGGAATTGCCAGCAGAAGTATCCCGCTCATTATCCAGAAGGAAAGAAGATAATCATACTGTGCTATCAGGAAGCCGGCAAGTATCGGGCCTGAGGCATGGCCTATATCGAATATAGTTCCGAAGGTACCCATCGCAGTTCCAAAATGTTTCTCTTTGCAAATGTCAGCGACGAGCGCGGCTGATGATGATGTGACAAATGCCTCCCCGAAACCGAAGATTATCGCTGTTATCATAAGAAGATAGAAATCTTTCAGTAACGGAATTGACCCGAAAGATATTGAGCATAAAATCATCCCTGCCACGATCAACGGTTTTCTGCCATATTTATCTGAGGTCTTTCCCATGATAGGTTTAGATAATATTGTCACAAGCACCTGTATTCCCCATAGAAGTCCTGCCTGTAATTCATTGAGCCCTGCAACCGTCACCGCATAGATTGGAAGAAAAGCCTCAAGAGCGCCGACTGTCAGGTTCTGCAACCCTTCCATGTTTGATGTTATTACCACCCGCCTGTCGCTTATCACTTCTTTTATGCCTGATAAAAATTTGTTAAGCGACTCCTTTAAACCTCTGCTGTTATCAACAACATCTTTTTCCTTTAGCAATTTCAGCGCAAGAATAAGTGACATCATTCCTGCCAAACCGCTCACGATATATGCCTTGTGAAAATCGCCGCTTGAAGGTATTGCTGTTGCTGATAGGCTATGGAGAATGAAGCCGCCAAGAGGCGCTCCTAAAAGATTTCCAATGATGGTGATGGAAGAAAACCATGAGAGCATCTCGCCTTTTTTGGCTCCTGCCACGTCCGCGACAACCGCCATTGATACCGGTCCATATATTGCTGTTGCAAGGCCGTGTAAGAACCGTATCACTATGAGCAACTGATAATCTTTAACGAAGAGATAGGTAAACGGCATAACCGCAAATACAATCAGCCCTATCAGCATTGTACGCTTTCTGCCTATCACATCTGACAGTGCGCCTGAAGGGAGCTTGAAGAATATGCCTGTCACTGTAGAAATCCCTACTGCAAAACCTATAGCCTCAGGCCCTGCTCCAAGATACAGCGCAAATAGCGGCAGCACCGGGCTTCTTGCAAGGGCGTAGGACAGCCTTGCAAAGAAACCCACAGTGCAGAGAGAAGTAAATGGTGAAAGCATTTTTGTCATTTTATCTTTTCTAAATTACCACCCCGTCCTCAAGCGTCGGGACACACCTCCTATTATTTAGTTACCACCCCGTCCTTCGGACACCCCTCCTAAAATAGGAGGGGAACCTATTTTTAATTCCCCACCTTGGTTAAGGAGGGGTAGGGGTGGTTTGTCAATGCTTCACCGGTGTCTGCCTGTCATAGTAAATGCTCTTTCCCGTAATGCTGACCGGTATCCCCATCACGACCTCTCCTTTGATAAGTCCAAGCGCACGCGCCGCCGCGCCAACCCTCTGCTGAATCCTATTGTCAACGTTGTGAATGCTCGCGGTCTTTGCCGCAGACGATAGCGCAACTCCTATGTCTATCATTCTCATCACACAATGAGGCCCTGTGTATCCCATCTCCTTTTCTTTTAACTGCCTGTTTTTTGCAAACTCACCGCATGTCGGATAGCCGCATGCGCCGCAGTCATAGCCTGCTGTTACAGGCTTGCTTAAACCAACAAGAAGCAGGGCCTGCGAGTTTTCAATATTGGACGCATCTCTCAACCAAAACGCCTCATTAGTGCTTTTGGGCGCATACTCTTTCATTGCATCAGCAATCTTTTTCAAATCTTCTTCTTTGGTGATTACAACTATTTCAAGAAAATCCTTCCCCCCAGCCTTCGGCGCAGTCCTTGCAGACGCAGCCATTAATTTTACTACCATATCCGTGACTTCTTTCATATGTCACCTCCTAATATTTATTATGCCTTCACCACCAATACAGCGCAGCCCACGTGACCAATAACCTTTTCAGTTGAACTTCCCATGAACATTTTTTTAAGTCCTGTTTTGCCATAAGTTCCAAGAACAATTAAGTCAACGCCTCTGCCTCCTGCTGTTTCAACTATCACATCGTAAGACCTGCCGAGAGGAATCAAGGTTTCTACATTTACGCCTTCTTTTTTCGCAATCTCTGCTGCCCTGCTTACATTCGTCTGAGCCTCATTCCGTTCGCTCTCATCTCTCATCGCGGAAAGAATAAGCAGATCACTTCCGCAGCATTTTGCGATCCCGATCGCTTCAGAAACGGCCTGCTCACTATGCTTAGACCCGTCTGTGGCAACAAGGACTTTTTTGAATTCAATTTTTGAAGCCCTTGGAACAACAAGAACCCTGCACGGGGCATGACCAATGACCTTCACAGCCACTTCTCCCATCATCAGCTTAGCCAGACCCTTACGTCCGCGTCTGCCGATAGCTATCATGTCAACCTTTCTTTCAGCGGCTTCATCCACTATTTGCTGGTACGGCTCCGCGCCGTGAAAAAAGATGGTCTCGCATTCCACGCCGTCCTGTGACGCCCTCGCTTTTACGGACTCGAGGTGTTTTCTCATCTCAATCTCTTCCCTCTCAAAAACATTGTTGCCGATGGTCTCATATTCAGGGTTTGTCTCAAGCACCGTGACCGCATACAGTTTGCTTGAACAATTTTTGGCAAAGGTTATCGCCTCCCTTATCGCGCCTTCGCTGAATTGTGATCCGTCTGTTGCCAAAAGAATTTTTCTGAGTCCTGTTAAAGGGCAGGATCCTGTGCAGGTATTCATATTATCCTCCTTTTCACTTAATGGTTTTTATTAGTTCCCCTGCAAAATCATTTTCCATGCAAATCCCGCTGCCGCCGAACATATAATCACAGGGATCATTCCCCACTTGAAGTATATCATTCCTGTAAAAGCCGTCACTGCGGCGATCAGTGCAAACAAGTCAAAACCACCGCTGTCAGGGAAGAGCACATGTCCGGAGAAGGTCACCGCAAGGCTAAGGACAACTCCGACAACTGCGGCAGTTATTGCGCCTAATGCGGAATTGAGCCTGTGATGGCTCCGCAGCCTTTCAATAAACGGCGCTCCAAGTAATATCCACAGGAATGAAGGAGCAAAGGTGACCCATGTTGCTATAAAACCGCCGATCATTCCTGCAAATGCCGGGGCAATACCCTTGGCATGATGATAACCGGCTAAGTATCCTACAAACTGGTTTACCATGATGAGGGGGCCGGGGGTTGTTTCAGCAAGTCCGAGGCCGTCAATCATCTGCTCAGGAGTTATCCAGTGGTAATGGCTTACGGCCTGTTGTCCTATATACGCCAGAACTGCATATGCTCCGCCGAAGGTCACTACTGCCGACTTACTAAAGAGAACGCCTATATCAATGAATGTATCACTCCATCCCCGCCAGAGACCGATAAAGATGAGCGGCATAAACCAGATGCACAGCCATATAATCAGAACCATTAGTGAGCGGGACCATGAAGGCTTTTCCGAAGATGGAGATTCGATAATATCGGCTTTTGCTGTCTTACTATTGGAAAACTTCGCACTGACATAGCCGATGATCCCTGCTGAAAGCACAATTAGAGGGAACGGCACTTTAAGAAAATAGATGCCTGTAAATGAAAGGGAAGCCAAAAATACGAGCAGTCCGCTTTTAAGAGATTTCTTGCCGATTCGTATCACGGCTTCGGCAACAATGGCTGCTACCGCAGGTTTCAAACCATAAAAAAGAGCTTCAACAGACGGGACATTTCCTAATGATGCATACAACCATGAAAGTCCCCAAAGGATGAATACAGACGGA
Source organism: Nitrospirota bacterium (assembly GCA_040758255.1). Taxonomy (GTDB): domain Bacteria; phylum Nitrospirota; class Thermodesulfovibrionia; order UBA6902; family UBA6902; genus JACRPZ01. The sequence continues at coordinate 20,983 of JBFLVX010000013.1, read as the reverse complement.
AGCACAAAGAGCACCCCCGCAACGATGCCGCCCCATGTCTTATGCATGAGCCAGCCGATATACGTGGCAAGCTGCTGAGCCTCGGGTCCCGGCAAAAGCATACAGAAGTTAAGCGCCTGCAGGAAATGATCTTCAGATATCCATTTCCTTTCTTCGACCAGGTTCTTGTGCATTATCGCGATCTGGCCTGTCGGGCCTCCAAAGCTGATAAAACCAAGCTTTAACCAGTAGCGGAAGGTTTCTTTGAATGAGACTGTATGTGACATAACCACCCTTTAATTAACTCTTTGATGCATAAACCATCTCAAAAACAGTCATCCCCTTCTCAAGCATCTCTGCGTCATTCTTTGCTGTCTTTCTTATGCCAGACAAAATATCTTCAATCCCCTTTGCCTCAAGGACGTTATATTTCCCGTCCTTCATATCAAGCTCATGAACCAGTTCAGCGATCTTTTTTACTGCCTTGTCTTTTATGCGGAATGTCCTGACAAGCGTCTCAAAGGTACACATATCTCCTGCATGAGTAAATTTCCCCCTTCTCACATCAAAAGCAACGGTATCTTTACCCAAGGTTTCCATATCTTTTTCATCTATAAATGCAAAGGCAGCTTTTTTGTCTATGAATCTTTTAATCAGCCATGCAGATGCCATCCTGTCCACAAAAGGCTTCTTTCTTGTAGCCCATATCTTTTCTTGATAGTCCTCTATGCGCCGGGGGGATACTTCAAAAGTTTGTCTAACATTGGATACTGTCAGGCCTTTTATCTCTTTCAGCAGGGCGTCAAATTTTTTCTTCAGTGCGATCCCTTTCGTTGATTCAAAGAAATCTATCTTTCTTATATCTTCAAATTCCCTTAGATGCTTGTTAAGCTGATCCGACAGGCTTTTGCCCCCCTTCATCGCAGCGCCTTTTCTTAAGCTGCTTGTCTTCCTTTCAACCTCTTCGAGAGACTTCTCAATAATCCTGTAATCCTGCCCTCTCTGGTTATTAAATACGGCAATGATATCCTCATCCTTCATCGTCTCAATCTTTTCCGCAATGACAAAAGAACCGTCGCCTTTCATGGATATAACTTCAGACACGAGCCACTGGCACAGTTCGTAATTCTTTTCATTATACGGCAGTATGTATACCGCGCTTTTAAGCTGTACCGCTCCGGCCTTTGCGAGCCTCCTCCATATCTTCATTCTGGCGTTTACAGGTTTTGAAGGGACGCTGTAGAAGAAGAGGAGCCAGCCCTGATGCTTTCTGTTGTCTTTGTTTAATGCTTTGTGTATCATCTGATATTAATGTATCACACGTTACAATAATTGTCAAGAACTATTTATTGGGTGTAGGTGGCGGGGCATAGATTGCGTTTACTTGTTGACAATAACCTTATTTTGCGAGACAATGACAATATGCAAACTTATAATAAGCAGTACACGACTACAGACAAGTGGAGAATAGTATGGTGCAGTATAGGACTTGGCGTGCTTTATTGGTTTATTGATTGCTTCACCGATGTTTATATTTTCAAGGAAGGCACCCTGACATCACAAATCTTTTCTCCGCATCCGCATGAAATCTGGATGCGTCTGTTAACCATGAGTGTTCTTATCTCTCTTAGTATTTTGGCGCAACAGATAATTGCCAGCAGCAGGAAAATGAACAGCTTGCTCAGAGAAAGCGAAGAACTCTACCGCAATCTGTTTGAAAATGCCCATGATTTGATTCAAAGCATTTCGCCGGACGGACATATAATATATGTTAATCCGGCATGGTTAAAGACTATGGGTTATACGCAGGAAGAATTGCGCCAGATTTCTATATTCGATATTTTGCACCCGGAGCATAAAACGCAATGTTTGAATACGTTAAAGAATGTACTATCAGCCGGGTCAAGGGATAATATCGAGGCAGTATTCATGTCCAAAGACGGGAAGTTGATACATCTCGAAGGGAACGCGAGTGTACGATTAGTCAATGGAACAGCAGTTGCATGTAATGGCATATTCAGGGACATCACCGAGCGTAAGCAGATTGAGGGAGCTCTTAAAGAGAGCGAAGAACAGTATCGTCTGCTATTCCAGTATTCTCCAATAGGGGTATTTCACTATACAAAAGATCTGATCGTTACTGAATGCAATAAGCGTTTTGCAGAAATTGTGCATTTAGCGCCTGAGCAAATAAGAGGCCTTGACCTGAAGACGCTGAAAGTGGAGAGCGTGCAGTCAGCTTTGAGCGCAGCAATAAAGGGGGAAAAAGGTTTTTATGAGGGATTATGTCTTCTATCACCGTTTCCTACGGAAACATTTGTAACTTTACTTACGTCTCCCCATCTTGACCGGCAAGGTGACATAAAAGGCGGCATCGGAATAGTTGAAGACATCACTGAACGTAGGCAAACCCATGAAGCATTAGCGAACACCGTTCAGACTCTTCAATCATTATTTCAGGCATCGCCGGTGGCAATTATAGTTCTTAACCCTTCCGGAGAAGTTGCAATGTGGAGCCCTGCCGCAGAACGTATTTTTGGCTGGAAGGCAGGAGAAGTGATAGGACGATTTAACCCTATCGTTCCTGAAGAAAAAAAAGATGAGTTTAAGGCACATTGCGAACGTATTTTGAGCGGAGAATCTTTTGCTGGCGTTGAAGTAAAGCGCTTGAGGAAAGACGGCTCATACCTTGATGCCCTTCTTTCAACAGCGCCTGTGTACGATCAGAATGGTAGGGTAAACGGTATCATTGGCATATTAACTGACATCACCGAACGAAAAAAGATGGAAGAGCGCATCTTTCAGATTAATCAAGACTGGGAGGAGACGTTTAACATTATTACGGATATGATCACAGTTCATGACAAGGACTTTAATATTATCCGTTATAACAAGGCTGCCGAGAAGATTTTAGGTTTATCATTCCTGAACATTAAAAAGGAAAAATGTTATCAGTTCTATCACGGGACAGAGTGTCCTCCTGCCGGGTGTCCGAGCTGTATGACCTTTAAGACAGGCGTGCCGTCTACTGTTGAATTATTCGAACCTCACTTGAATATGTTTATTGAAATAAGGGCCATCCCGCGGTTTGACAGCGAACATAATTTAATCGGACTGATCCATGTTGTCAGAGACATTACAGAGCATAAAAAAGTTGAAAACCATCTCCGCCAGTCGCAGAAAATGGAGGCGGTCGGCCAGCTTGCGGGAGGGGTTGCTCATGACTTCAATAATATCATCACCGCGATAATAGGTTATTCAAGCATAATGAAGATGAAGGCAGGAGAGGACGAATACTTCAGGGGATTAATTGACAATGTGCTTGCCGCTTCGGAGAAGGCGGCAAATCTTGTGCAGAGCCTTCTTGCGTTCAGCAGAAAGCAGATAAGCAACTCTGAGCCTGTTAGAATCAACGAGATCATCAAAAGCATTGAGAAACTCTTATCAATTGCTGCCGGCGAAGATATTGCACTGAAGATAGAATTAACAGAAGATTTAATTGTAACCGCGGACATTGTACAGATAGAGCAGGTTATGATGAACCTCTGCACGAATGCACGGGATGCGATGCCCGGAAGAGGTACTTTAACCATTAAAACAGGGTCAGCGGAACTTACGAGGGATTTTATAACGGCGCATGGTTACGGAGAAGAAGGCAGATACGCGCTTATCTCGGTTTCAGATACGGGCGTTGGCATGGATGAAAATACAAGACAAAGGATATTTGAGCCTTTCTTTACAACCAAAGAATTTGGAAAGGGCACGGGACTCGGGCTTTCCATAGTCTACGGTATAATCAAACAGCATAAAGGCTATATCACATGCCAGAGCGAGCCTGGAAAAGGCACGACATTCAATATATACCTGCCGGTGGTCAAGGCTGCAATGGAGGAAAGAAAAATAATTGAGCCGGCTGAACCGGCAGGGGCTGCAAGAACAATACTCTTTGCAGAGGATGAAGAGGAGTTTAGAAAGCCCATGAAACAGATTCTTGAAAGCTCCGGATATAATGTCATAGAGGCGGTTGACGGAGCGGACGCGGTACATAAGTTTACTGAGAATAATAATATTGACCTTCTTCTTTTTGATATAATAATGCCTAAGATGAGCGGAAAAGAGGCTTATGACAGGATCAGAAATATAAAACCCGATGTGAAAGCTCTCTTCATAAGCGGCTATCCTGCTGACTTTACAAACAAATACGGTGTAATGGAAGAAGGGATGAATTCTATCTCAAAGCCTGTCAGGCCGGCAGCACTTTTAAGGAAAATCATAGAGGCGCTTGGCAATGCATCAGGAAAGTAAAGGGGTTATCCTTGTTGTTGATGACGATGCCTTCGTTCTGGACTCTGTTTCAGCTTTACTAAAGGCATACGGCTACTTGGTTATTTCATCCAACAATGCCGCGGATGCGATAGAGAAATTCCAGTCGGGCAATATTGATGTTGTGCTGACGGATATTAAAATGCCGGGACTTACAGGGATTGAACTCCTCAAACGTCTTCACAGTATTAATGCTGACACGCCTGTAATCCTCATGACCGCATACGCGCAGTTGGACACGGCAATTAACGGCATACAATACGGCGCATTTGATTTCATACTAAAACCTTATAACCCTGAATATCTCATCATCTCAATTGACAAAGCAGCACGCTACATAAGCCTTATAAATGTAGAGAAAAACTACAAGAAGATGCTTGAAGATACGGTCCGTGAGAGGACGCAGGAATTAGCCAGGGCGTTAGTTTCGCTTGAAAACGTGAGCCGGGAGATGATACAGCGTTTAACAGCAATGGCTGAGTTCAGGGATACTGATACAGGCGCTCACATATCAAGGCTCGGTCTCTATGCAAACAAAATTGCTGAGGAACTCGAAATGCCGATGGATTTTATTGGTAATATTACTTTTGCAAGCCAGATACACGACATCGGTAAAATAGGAATACCGGACAGCATTTTGTTAAAGCCCGGGCCTCTTACCAAGGAAGAATTTGAGATTATGAAGCGCCACTGTATTATCGGACAACAAGTATTAGCAAACTCGTCTGACGCCAATATTAAAATGGCTGAGTCAATTGCCTTAAATCATCACGAAAGATGGGACGGCACAGGGTATCCAGCAGGACTGAAGCGTGATGCCATCCCGATTGAGGGAAGGATCGTCATGCTCTGTGATCAGTATGACGCCTTACGCAGCAAGAGGCCGTATAAGCCGTTATTAACGCATGAGGATACATGCAAAATTATAACTGAAGGAGACGGCAGGACCATGCCGGTACACTTTGATCCTGATGTATTGAATGCCTTTATCAAGCTCTCATCTCTTTTTGATGAGATATACAATAACAGTTCGGATTGAAAAATATTAGAGCTTCCCGGCTTGATTCTGCATTGAAAATCCCCGCAGTTCCGGCACACCCTTGCCCTTATACTGGATCATGACCTTGTGAGATTCTCCCAAACCCTGAGGCAGTATCAGCCCTTTGATTTTTGATATCTCAGACGAGTAATCAGGCGAACCGGAATAGAGTTCGGTTATCACATCATCTATGCCGGATGAAACGAGAAATGTTCCCTGCGGAGAGTATCCGATTGTATTTAATCCAATTTCCTCCCCCCATCTTTTCAGTGATGAGAAGTTTACATGCGCTGTTATATCCTGATTGCCGATATTTTTGTATGGATTTTCATTGTGTTGGTGATTGTAATAGCAGAGGAGAGTCCCGTTTGCGCGTTCTTCGCTGTAATATTCTTCTGCTGAATACCCGTAGTCGATCGTGAGAAGAAAACCTTCTGAGAGTACGGATGATATTTCCTTTAGCCATTCTCTGACCTTCAAATTTATCTCTGTCCTGCAACCCTGCGGAATTTGCATGGAAAACTCATTCATGTATTCTATCAGGCTGACATCGCTGACATCCTGTACCTGCTCCATAAAATCGTCTGAAATATGATTCACAAAGACCTCTTTAAGTTCATCTCTCATCTCAACAATATGCACCGGGAATGCATCAAGCAATTCATTGGAGAATATACAGCCGTTAATTTTATGGGAGAGGTCATTTAAGGATCTTATCCACTTTACCTTTTCTCCGAGTTCGCCTAAAAGTTCTCTCTGTTTTTTCTGAAATTCCGGATTAAGCTCAACCATCACATATTTTAATGACTTTAAGAAATCCGTTATCTTCTTTGAGGGGTCATTCTTTTGAGAGGACTCACAAAGATTATTAAGAATATCTTTGCAGAGGTAACCTGCTCCTCCTCCGATCTCAACTGCATGGAAATCTTCAGGCCTTCCCATCTGCTCCCACATCTCCATTAATTGTCTTCCAATCATAATCCCGAATATCGGGTGAAGATGCGAACTGGTATAGAAATCTCCTTTGCGCCCTATTACGCTGCCCGGAGATGTGTAGTAACCAAGTTCAGGATAATAAAGCGCCATATCCATAAAGGACTCAAAGGTAATAGGCCCCTTGCTGCGGATTGTCTCGATAATTTTTTGTTTGAGCAGATTCATGCTTTTAATGATTATAAGGGAGTGTGGATCAAACAGTAAAGCAGCAAAGCAATAAGCGTTACTTTATCTCAAGCATTCTGTCAAGCGCTCTTTTGGCGGGAACCCTTGTCTCTTCCGGCACTTTTACTTCATGGGTCATGGTTTCAAGTGCCCTTAAGACGCTCTTTAAAGTGGTCTTTTTCATGTTGGGGCATATCATATCTTTTCTCAGCGGATGAAATGTCTTATCAGGGTTCTCTTTTCTCAGTCTGTAAAGAAGCCCTATCTCTGTGCCTATTATAAACTCTTTTGCATCAGAGGAGTTTGCAAATCTGAGCATGCCTGAAGTGCTTGTTACATGGTCTGCCATATCAAGCACATCTATTCTGCATTCGGGGTGCGCGAGGAGGAGGGCGTCAGGATGCGCTTGTCTTGCAAGAGAGACATCCGCTGTTATGACCCTGTCGTGCACATGACAGAAGCCGTCCCATGCGATCACCTCTTTCTTTGTGTTTTTTGCAATCCATGCGGAGAGGTTCTTGTCAGGCACGCATATTACTTTGTCGGAATCAAGCGCTTCCACGATCTTTACAGCATTGGCTGATGTGCAGCATATATCGCTCTCAGCCTTCACATCCGCAGAGCTGTTTACATAAGTGACCACAGGAACGCCGGGATGGAGTTTCTTTATATCGCTTAAAGTGAAATCAGCAGGGTAGACGTAACCGCCGGTAAAGTTATATCCCGGGAATTGTGTCTTCAGGTTTCTTGCGCCGCTTACGGTTATCATGTCAGCCATTGGGCAGCAGGCCTCGATCTCAGGAAGGAGAACGGTCTTTTCAGGCGACAGGATTGACGCGCTTTCTGCCATAAAATCTACACCGCAGAATACTATAACACCGCATTTGGCAGATGCCGCGATGCGGGAAAGTTCAAGGGAATCTCCTGTGAAGTCGGCAATATCCTGCACCTCGTCTCTTTGGTAATTGTGAGAGATGATTATCGCGTTCCTCTCTCCTTTAAGCGTCAATATCTTTTTACGGAGGATGTCAAGTTCGGTCATGTTGTTTTAAGAATAAGGAGGCTCGTCAGAATTTTGCTGGCTTGGGTTGAGGGGTGTTTGTATAAAGGACTGTTCCGTTATCATAAACTACTTTGTATATAGTTTCCGGGCTGCTTGCGTAAGATGCAGATGCGCTTCCATACTGTGTTTTGCCTTCATACATAGAGAGCACTCGCTTAACATATTGCTTTGTCTCAGGGATAGGAGGTACGTTTCCAAACTTTCTGACTCTCTCAGGCCCTGCGTTATAAGCCGCAAGCGCAAGCGTCAGGTCGCCGTTGAATATGTCCAGCAGGTATCTTAAATATTTAGTTCCCCCCTCAATGTTCTCTTCAGGGTCATAAGGATTGTTTACGAGCATATCGGATGCTGTAGACGGCATTAACTGCATAAGTCCGATAGCGCCCTTTGGCGAGACAGCCGTGGGCTTCCAGTTGGACTCTGCTGTTATTACGGCTTTTATGAGAGAGGGCTCTAAGTTGTACTTGTCCGATTTGCTGTATATTATATCGTTGTAATAATCGGAATCTCTTATGGTTCTTCTTGTCTTGGGGGTACTCTCTGAGATTACTTTCTTGGCATCATTATCATCAGGGAGATTGGTAAAAATAGTTATTCCGTTCTCATTTACGTATTTATATATGTCAGCATGGGATAATGTCCCCAGCGCCATGGTAAGACAAAACATGACTGTGAAGAATATTCTCGCCATTTGCCAAAATATAACATGTATTCAACACTAAGTCAAATTTTTCTTGTTGCCGGATATGGAAACTGTACAACATTTCCGCGGGTAATCTTGACATTCTCCCATTTTATGGACTACTGTTAAATGTATAGGAAAGTTTAATTTTAAAATAATATTTATATATGTAATAGAGTTGGTGATAAAGGAGGACGGACAGCATGAGTCGTATTTTATTCATTGCCCATATTGACAGGACTATGTTGTTAAGCGGAGGTTTTGTCACATTTGGTCCAATGTGGCTCTCCGCTGTGCTTAAGAAGGCAGGGCATCAGTGTGAGATAGCAGGGGTCAGCTATAACGAGGTTGAGAAGACTTTTGAAGAATTCAAGCCAGATATAGTCGCATATACAACTTTCAGCGGCGGGCAGCCTACTTATTTAGACTGGAACAGAAGACTGAAGAAGAAGTTTAAATTCTTCGCGATGTTCGGCGGCCCTCACCCTACATTCTCTCCTGAAATGGTAGAGGAAGAAGGAGTTGACGCCGTATGCCGCGGTGAGGGGTTTGAGGCCATGCCTGAATTTATCAGCAGGCTGGAAAAGGGCGAGGATATTACAAATGTCAAGAACTGGTGGATAAAAGTTGACGGCAAAATATACAAGAATGAGCAGCGCCCTCTTGTTAAGGATTTGGATATACTTCCCCCTCCTGACAGAAGCCTCTATAACAGATATAAAGATTACCGTCTGGCAAGAACAGCCACTCTGATGACAAGCCAGGGCTGTCCGTTTAACTGTTCTTACTGCTTTAACCATCAGCTTCACAAAATGAGGGTAAAAGGTGATCCTATATTTCGCCAGAGGAGCGTTGATCACGTAATTGATGAGTTAAAACAGTTAAAGAGAGATTATCCGAAGATTGAATACCTCATATTCAGAGACGAGATACTCACAATTAACAGTAAATGGGTAAAAGAATTTTCCGAGAAGTATCCAAAGGAGATCGGGCTTCCGTTTTATTGTCTCATGAGGCCGGAGATTATCAAGGCCGAGGTGATTGACGACCTGATAAAAGCAGGGGTCTATTATATAGGTATAGGCGTGGAATCAGGGAATGACTATATCAGAAATAAAGTACTGAACAGAAACATGAGCAAGGAATCTATTTTAAGGGGACTGAAGATACTTCGTGACAAGAATGTGATGTTCTCTGTTTATAACATAATAGGAGCGCCCGGAGAGACGCTTGATACCGCAATGGAGACATGGGCATTAAGCGTACAGGCAAAACCCACATTCTGCGACTCCTTTATACTGACCCCGTACCCAAAGACAGACATATATAAATACTCTGTGGCGAACGGATTCTTTAATCCGGATGTGAAGTATCCTGAGACTTACCATGAGAAGATAATCCTGAATCTTAAGGACAAAAGGCAGCTTGAAAACTTTATGCACCTTCTCGGAGTTGCTGTGGAATTTCCGTCACTGATGCCTTTGATAAGGAAAGTTCTGATAAAACTTCCCCTCAGATTTCTATATAACAGGATCAGAAAGTTCTGGAAGGGGTATGTTTACAGGTACAGGATATATCCATACAAGGTATCCGCCCGCGAGAGTGTCCGAATCATCTACAATGAGATCTTTGTTTCAAAGGTCTGAATCATTGCCCTGCCAGCATGCGGCTTGTTGACAGGACAGCGCTAATTAATGTAAAATCAACTGCCTTTAAGATAGTCCTGAGAGGCTATTAAGGATCCCAATTCAGAGTATTGCCGCGAGCCTTCGCCCTCTCAGAGGAAGAAGGTTTTTTTATGCCCAGAGATATACTCAACTCCAAAGAGATCAAGAAAACAATAACAAGGATCACTCACGAGATCATCGAGAAGAACAAAGACATAGACAACGTTTGTCTTGTCGGAATTCAGAGGGGAGGGGTATTGCTTGCGAAGAAGCTTGCCTCTGAGCTTGAAGCCGCGATATCCCGCAATATTGAGGTCGGCTCTCTTGATATCGCCCTTTACAGGGATGATATTTATATAAAGGAAGAGCAGCCGATTGTAAGGTCTACAGATATCCCATTCTCTATCACCGATAAAACAGTTCTGCTTGTGGATGACGTGCTTTTTACAGGCAGGAGCATCAGGGCCGCAATGGATGCGCTTGTTGATTTTGGCCGCCCGGCCAGGATACAGCTTGCAGTGCTTATTGACAGGGGACACAGGGAACTGCCGATAAGGCCTGATTATGTGGGCAAGAATATTCCAACATCCTTCAACGACAGGGTTGAGGTGAATATAGATGAAGAAGACAGCAGTGAGGATTCTGTAAAGATAATTTAATTGGTCTGAAAGGTTTTAACGAGGGCTTTAACGAATATGCTTGAATCAAAAGACCTCTTGGGAATCAAGGAACTCAGGGCAGATGATATATATCATTTGCTTGAGACTTCAGATGGTTTTATGGATGTTCTCAGGAGGGATATAAAGAAGGTTCCGCCACTGAGAGGCAAGACAGTTGTGAGTTTATTCTATGAGCCGTCAACGAGGACAAGGACTTCATTTACGCTTGCTGCCAAGCGGTTAAGCGCAGATATTGTAAACTTTTCATTATCATCAAGCAGTGTGGTAAAAGGCGAATCTATACAGGACACCGCGCTTACGATCCAGTCCCTTGGAGCGGACTTTGTGATAATAAGACATGCCTCATCAGGTGTCCCGCATTCTCTGAGCAGGCTCCTGAATATATCCGTGATAAATGCGGGTGACGGGGCGAATGAGCATCCGACACAGGCGTTGCTCGATCTATTTACAATACGCGCTCATAAAAAGAAAATAGAAGGCCTCACAGTAGCGATAATAGGGGATATAGCCCACAGCAGGGTTGCGAAATCCAACATTTACGGCTTAACTAAACTCGGCGCAAATGTGAGGGTCATATGCCCACCTACACTTATGCCGGCTGAGATAAATCAGCTTGGAGTTGAAGTGCATCATTCAATAGAAGATGGTATTAGAAAAGCCGATGTAGTAATGACACTCAGGCTTCAGCTTGAGCGCCAGAGCAAGGGTTTCCTGCCGTCGCTTAAGGAATACTTCAACCTATACGGATTAACTTCCGAGAGGCTCAAATTAGCAAAGAAGGATGCGATTGTTATGCACCCAGGGCCTATGAACAGGGGAGTGGAGATTGCATCGGATGTTGCGGACGGCCTCCAGTCAGTGATACTTGAACAGGTGACTAACGGGATTGCCGTAAGAATGGCTGTTCTGTATCTCCTCTCAGGGGTAAAAGAATGAAGATACTGATAAAGAACGGACATGTGATTGACCCGTCTCAGAATATAGACGGCGTTAAGGATATACTAATCAACGGCAAGAAGATTCAGGGGATATTCTCAAAAGGTAAGAGTCCTTCGGCAGATAAGACCATTGATGCGGCAGGCTGCATTGTTATCCCGGGTCTTGTTGACATGCATACACATCTCAGAGAGCCCGGATACGAATATAAAGAGACGATAAAGACAGGCACAATGGCTGCTGTTAAGGGGGGCTTCACAACAGTGTGCTGTATGCCGAACACAGATCCGATAAACGATACCATATCAGTAACTGAATTCATTCTCAAAAAGGCTGCTGAAGAAGGTTCATGCGCTGTCTATCCTATCGCCGCAATAACAAAAGGAGAGAAGGGCGAGGCGATGACAGAGCTGGAGGCGCTTATAAAGGCCGGCAGTATCGCATTCTCGGATGACGGGAAACCTGTCATGAACAGTTTGATAATGAGAAGGGCGCTTGAGTATTCAAAGATATTCGATGTTCCGGTCATATCTCATTGTGAGGACTTAAATCTCTCTGAAGGAGGGGTGATGAATGAAGGAATTGTTTCAACACTCCTTGGACTTAAAGGCATCCCCAAGGCGGCTGAAGAAGTAATGGTGGCGAGAGACATTTCCCTGTCAGAGCTTACAGGAGGGAAGCTTCATATAGCGCATGTCTCAACAGAGGGTTCCGTCCGGCTTATCAGGGAGGCCAAGACGCGCGGGGTAAATGTGACCGCGGAGACCTGCCCGCACTATTTCAGCCTTACAGATGACTCTTTAAAGGGATATGATACGAACTTCAAGGTCAATCCGCCGTTGAGAACAGATAAAGATGTTTCAGCCATTAAACTGGGCATAAAAGACGGGACAATAGATGTAATTGCCACAGACCACGCGCCGCATCATTACGATGATAAGAATAGGGAGTTTGACACTGCCGCTTTCGGCATCTCAGGGCTTGAAACAGCATTTGCGTTGGGGCTTAAACTTGTTGAAGACAAGGTCATTGATTTAAACACACTTATTGCCAGGATGACCATTGCGCCTTCAAAAATAATGGGGATATCAAAAGGCACTTTAAAGAAAGACGCTGATGCGGATATTGCGATTATTGATATGAAAAAGAAGTTCACTGTTGATGCAGGAAAATTTTTATCAAAGGGCAAGAACAGCGCTTTTAACGGCTGGAAGCTTAAGGGCGTTGTTCTGAAAACAATAGCGATGGGCAAGGTCTACGAATGGGAATAACGACAATATCCTTTTATTCCCCCTTAACAAAGGGGGATACAGGGGGATGTTGAGAATAAAACACACCCCTAACCCCTCTTATTAGAGGGGAAGATTCTGGACAAGCCGGAATGACAAAAAAACTTAAAGGTATAACTGATTATGAATAAGCAAAAGGCGATTTTAGTATTATCTGATGGCACGGTCTTTGAGGGATATTGTTTCGGCGCTGAAGGCGAAACTCTCGCAGAGGTTGTATTTAACACCTCAATGACAGGTTATCAGGAGATCCTGACAGACTCTTCTTATAAAGGCCAGATCGTTGCCATGACATATCCTCAGATAGGCAACTACGGCGTTAATGCTGAAGACGTTGAATCAAGAGGGGTTAATGCCGAGGGCTTTATAGTCAAGGAGTATCTTGATTTTCCGAGCAACTGGCGCTCCGGCATGAGCCTCGGACAATATCTGAAGAAGAATAATAAAGTCGGGATAGAAGGCATTGATACAAGGGCACTGACAAGGCATTTGAGGGACAATGGCGTGCAGATGGGGATTATTTCAACGATGGACATGGCTCCTCACAGTCTTCTTGAAAAGGTGAGAAAGCATCCGGGAATCTCCTCTCTGGATCTTGTGAGTGCGGTGACAACAAGGGAGTCATTTAAATGGAAAGAACCGCTTTGGAAATGGGAAAAACAGGGGTCAGCGGTCAGCGGTCAGCGGTCAGATAATGACAACAAAAACCTATCACCTATCACCCATCACCCATCACCCAGAGTTATTGTTTATGATTTCGGCATAAAATCCAACATACTCCGTCACCTCGTTGATAATGGTTTTAATGTTACTGTATTGCCAGCAAGAACACCTGCTGAAGAAGTAATGGATATGGCTGACGGCGTTCTTCTGAGTAACGGCCCGGGTGATCCTGAGGCTGTCTCGTATGCACTTGATAATGTAAAAAAAATCTTCGGCAAAAAGCCTGTATTGGGGATATGCCTCGGGCATCAGATATTGGGACTTGCACTCGGCGGCAAGACTTACAAACTGAAATTCGGACATCACGGGGGCAATCATCCGGTAATGGATTTGTCTACAGGGAAGGTCGAGATAACAGCCCAGAACCATAATTACTGCGTTGATCTTAATAGCCTTAACGGCCAGGTTGTCCTGACTCATAAAAATCTTTATGACGGCACAGAGGAGGGCATGAGACATAAAGACCTTCCTGTAATGTCAGTGCAGTATCATCCTGAAGCAGGTCCGGGCCCGAATGATTCAGCCTATATCTTTAAGATATTCAGAAAGATGATTGAGGAGTTCGGATAATCAAGGTCGGATTAGCCACAGACTTACGCAGACTATAAAATAAATTAATACAAAAAGAATGTTGCGTATTTGAGAGAAAAATTTTTAGTCAGTGAAAGTCAGTGGCAACAAAATAAGGAGAAAAATTGCCTAAGAGAGATGACATCAAGAAGATACTTCTTATCGGGTCAGGGCCGATAATAATAGGGCAGGCGTGCGAATTCGATTATTCAGGCACGCAGGCATGCCGCGCGCTTCGTGAAGAAGGCTATAAAGTCATACTCGTAAACTCGAATCCTGCGACCATAATGACAGACCCTGAAACCGCTGATGTCACTTATATTGAGCCTCTCACTGTTGAGATGCTTGAGATGATTATAGCAAAGGAAAGGCCGGAAGCAATTTTACCAACAATGGGAGGGCAGACCGCATTGAACCTTGCGGTTAAACTCTCTGAAAAAGGAATACTTGAGAAGTACAATGTTGAGCTGATAGGCGCAAAACTGCCAGCCATTAAGAAGGCAGAGGACAGGGAACTCTTTAAGAAGGCAATGGAGAGCATTGGCCTGGAGATTCCAAGGAGCAGAAACGTCACTACCATGGAGGAGGGGCTTGAGGCGGTTGAGCATGTAAAGTTCCCGGCTATAATAAGGCCTTCCTTTACTCTCGGCGGCACGGGCGGAAGCATTGCATACAACATGGAGGAGTACAAAATAAATCTGAAAAGAGCGCTTGAACTGAGCCCGGTGCATCTGGTTCTCATTGAGGAATCTATTATCGGCTGGAAGGAGTTTGAGCTTGAGGTGATGCGCGACTGCAAAGACAATGTGGTCATAATATGCTCCATAGAAAATATTGATCCTATGGGTATACATACCGGAGACTCGATCACAGTTGCGCCCGCGCAGACCCTTACCGACAAGGAGTATCAGCGGATGAGGGACGCCTCTATAAATATAATCAGGGAGATAGGGGTTGATACCGGAGGGTCTAATATACAGTTTGCATTAAACCCGGATAACGGCCGTATGGTTGTGATTGAGATGAACCCGAGGGTCTCAAGGAGCTCTGCACTTGCTTCAAAGGCCACGGGATTTCCAATAGCAAAGATAGCAGCCAAACTTGCAGTCGGTTTGACGCTGGATGAGATACCGAACGATATAACAAGAGAGACCCCGGCATCATTTGAACCTGCTATTGACTATGTGGTCACAAAGTTCCCGAGGTTCGCGTTTGAGAAATTCCCTGACGCGGATTCTACGCTTACAATACAGATGAAATCTGTGGGCGAGGCCATGTCAATAGGCAGGACATTCAAGGAGTCGTTAGGCAAGGCGCTCAGAAGCATGGAATCAGACAGCTACGGCTTCGAGAGTGTTGATGTGAGTGTTGATGAATTGAAGGCAAAGCTGAAGATACCGAAATCAGACCGCCTCTGGCATGTTGCGCACTCCTTCAGGCTTGGCATGAGCATTGAAGATGTACATGAGCTTACAAATATTGACCCGTGGTTTCTTTATAACATAAGACAGATAATAGAGTTTGAGAATAAGCTTGCGAAAGAGGGAGCGAAATCGCCGGAGATACTCAGGGAGGCCAAAGAACATGGGCTGTCCGACCGCAGAATAGCCGGACTTTTGGGGGCTGATGAAAAGAGCATAAGAGAAGAAAGAAAGAGGAATAAGATCGAACCGGTATATAAGCTGATTGATACATGCGCTGCTGAGTTTAAGGCGTATACTCCGTATCTCTACTCAACGTATGAACGCCCGTTTTACTCAATCGTAGGCAACGGAAAGCATACGCCTCATATTGTTGAGTGCGAGGCTGAGCCGACTCAAAAGAAGAAGATCATAATATTAGGCAGCGGGCCGAACAGGATAGGGCAGGGCATAGAGTTTGACTATTGCTGCGTGCATGCTGTTTATGCGTTAAGAGAACTCGGCTTTGAGACTATCATGATAAACTGCAATCCTGAGACCGTCAGCACGGATTATGACACTGCCGATAAGCTCTATTTTGAACCTCTCACGCTTGAGGATGTACTTAGCATCATAGAGAAGGAGAAGCCCGAAGGCGTTGTGGTGCAGTTCGGGGGACAGACCCCTTTGAAGCTCGCGGTTCCTCTTGAAAGAGAAGGGGTGAAAATTCTTGGGACATCTCCTGACTCCATTGACAGGGCTGAAGACAGGGAACGGTTCAAGGTGCTTTTAGAGAGGATGGATCTCAGGCAGCCTGAAAGCGGAACAGCAAAGTCAGTTGAGGAAGCTGTCAGGATCGCGGCCGGCATAGGATACCCTGTAATGGTGAGGCCTTCCTATGTGCTTGGAGGCAGGGCCATGGAGATTGTATATGATGAAGTCAGCATTAAGGATTATATGCAGAGGGCTGTCAAGGCATCGCCTGAACATCCGGTGCTTGTTGATAAATATCTTGAGGATGCTATAGAGATTGATGTAGACGCCATTTCAGACGGAAAGGACGTTATTGTCGGAGGAGTAATGGAGCATATTGAAGAGGCTGGAATTCATTCAGGTGACTCCGCATGTACCATTCCGCCTCATTCGCTCTCTTCAGAAATAATTGAGAAGATTAAAATATACACAAGGCTTCTTGCTATTGAGCTGAATGTAATCGGCCTAATGAACATTCAATATGCGGTGAAGGATAACAATATTTATATATTAGAAGTGAACCCGAGGGCCTCAAGGACGATCCCGTTTGTGAGCAAGGCTACGGGAGTGCCTCTTGCAAAGATGGCTGCGAAGGTTATGGCAGGCAGAACTTTAAAGGAACTTGGACTTACCTCAGAGGTGGAGATATCTCACACTGCGGTTAAGGAGGCTGTATTCCCGTTTGACAGGTTTGCCGGAGTAGATACAATACTTGGGCCTGAGATGAAATCCACCGGCGAGGCCATGGGGATTGATAAAGACTTTGGCAGGGCTTATTCAAAGGCGGAGACCTCGTCAAAGAATACAATGCCGCTGAAGGGCAGGGTCTTTATCAGCGTTAAGGATAAGGACAAGCCTTCCATGCCCCGGATGGCAGGTAAATTTATTGAGATGGGGTTCTCAGTTACCGCAACAGTCGGAACAGCCGCTTTTCTCAATGAGCATGGATTAAAAGTGGATACTGTCTACAAGGTGGGAGAAGGCCGTCCTGATATTGTGGATCTGATAAAGAACAATGAGATAAATTTTGTGATAAATACTGTCTCGGACGCAAAGGCGCAGAGAGACTCATTCTCAATAAGAGAGAGCGCTCTGCGGCAGGGCGTTCCATACACAACGACGCTTTCAGGAGCCAAGGCAGCGGTAAATGCCATTGAGGTTGTGCTGAAAGAAGACCTCAATGTGAGGTCATTACAGGAGTACCATAAAGACATTTCAGAACTAAGAAGTGAGAACTGAGAACTTCTTTACATTAATTATCATCTATTGTTAGAATTTGCCATGCATAAGGTTCCAATAACTCCATCTGGCCATAAGAAACTCAAGGAAGAGCTTGAGAGGCTTATCACTATAGAGAGGCCCAAGAATGTCGCGGCAATTGCTGAGGCAAGGGCGCACGGCGATCTCTCTGAGAATGCTGAATATCATGCCGCAAAGGAGCGTCAATCGTTTATTCAAGGACGCATTCAGGAGCTTCAGACGAAAATTGCCAATGCCAATATTATTGATCCGTCCACAATATCTCAGGATAAGATCGCTTTCGGGGCTAAAGTAAAACTCGCGGACACAGAGAGCGACAAAGAGTGCGTCTATTATATTGTAGGGCCTGATGAGTCGGATGTAAAAGCCGGAAGGATCTCAATAAACTCGCCTGTGGCAAGGTCTCTCATTGGGAAAGAGGAAGGAGATATCGTTATTGTCCAGGCTCCTGCAAAGACGATTGAGTACGAGATATTAGAGATAAGCTTTGAGTAAACTATTTCAAATATCTGTAAAGGAGAACAGGCAGGCGGCAAAAGATCATTTTCTCCTGACAGCCCGCCCATTGGATACAATTCCAGCGCCTAATCCCGGACAATTCTTTATGCTCTCTGTTGACAGCAGGCTTGACCCCCTTCTCAAACGTCCTTTCAGCCTTCATCGTTTTGTCTCCGGTGATTTACAGTTCCTCTACAAGGTTGTGGGCAAGGCTACATCCATCCTGAAGGAGAAGAAGACGGGCGACATTATGGAGCTTATAGGCCCTCTTGGCAATGGTTTTCCTCTAAATCAGGCAGGAAAAGTAAAGCCTGTGCTGGTTGCCGGGGGCATGGGCATTGCGCCTCTTGTTGCTCTGGCTGAGAAAGTCGCGAAACAAGAGCCGTTTTTCTTCTATGGTGCAAGAAGTGCGGATGAACTTCTCTGTCTGGATGAATTAGACTCAATAGGAATCGCGCCTGTAGTATCCACTGATGATGGCACAGCGGGACGTAAAGGGTTTGTAACGGAACTCGTTGATGAGTTTCTCACCAAGCGTCACTCTTCTGATCTTTACTCAATTTATGCGTGCGGGCCTAAACCCATGCTTGCGGCTCTTTCGGGCGTTGCCAAAAAGCATAAGGTAAAGGCTTACATGGCGCTTGAGGAGAGCATGGCCTGCGGTGTTGGCGCATGTCTGGGTTGTGTCATAAAGACTGTTGACGGTTACAAGCGCGTATGCAAAGAGGGGCCGGTCTTCTCTTTTGATGATATAATGTGGTAGGGAAGCAGAGACTCAATTATATCTCCGGTTAACATTATGGACTTGTCAGTTGATATAGGGAAGATAAAACTCAAAAATCCTGTTATGACCGCTTCAGGCACATTCGGTTATGGCGAAGAGTATGCAGGATTTATTGATATAAACGAACTCGGAGCTCTTGTTGTCAAAGGGCTGTCCCTCCTCCCCAAACAAGGCAATCCTCCTCCCCGCATTGTTGAGACTCCAGCAGGCATGCTTAATGCCATCGGCCTCCAGAACATAGGCATAGATAAATTCCTGCAAGAAAAGCTTCCGTATCTCAGACAGTTTAATACCCCTGTAATAGTTAATTTCTTCGGCGACTCTGTTGAGGAGTATGTCAAAGCCGCGGAGAGGTTGAGTTCAGCGGATGGCATTCACGGGCTTGAGATGAATATATCATGTCCGAACAAAGAGGCAGGGTGGAGTGTATTCGGCACAGATCCGGAAATTACATATAGAGTTGTCAGTTCTGTGCGGAAGGCTACAGACCTTACGCTTATTGTGAAACTATCGCCGAATGTTACGGATATAGCTTTGATGGCAAAGACAGCAGAGGACGCTGGCGCAGATGCGGTATCCCTCATAAACACGTTAACCGGCATGGCGATTGATATAAAAACAAGGAAGCCGAAGCTTGCAAATATCAGAGGAGGCCTCTCAGGCCCTGCCGTGAAACCTGTTGCAGTCAGGATGGTGTGGGAATGTTATCAAAAGATCGGCATCCCTATAATCGGGATGGGCGGGATAATAACGGCTGATGATGCGGTTGAGTTCATGCTTGCGGGCGCAAGCGCTGTGGCGATCGGAACTGGAAACTTTATCAATCCCGGAGTCACAATGGATGTGCTCTCAGGGATAAAATCATTTATATCAGCAGAGAAGATCAACTCATTGAAAGAATTAACCGGAAGGGTTGAATGTTAGCAAAACCGATCATAACCTTGACAACCGACTTCGGCCTAAAGGACCCTTTTGTTGGACTGGTGAAGGGGGTCATCCTGAGTATAAATCCTGAAGCGGAGATAATTGATATTACCCATAATATAAGCCACCACAATATCTTCGAGGCTTCGCAGGTAATATCAATGAGCTACAGATATTTTCCGCCTACAACAATACATGTAGTTGTTGTAGACCCGGGAGTGGGCGGAGACAGGAGGCCTTTACTTGTTGTAACTGAAGATCATTATTTCATAGGGCCTGATAACGGATTGTTCACGCCTGTCTACGAAGAACTGCAATCCAATTTTTTTAAAGTTATGCATTTAACTGCGTCGCATTACTTTCTGCCCATGAATGGTTCAACCTTTCACTGCAGGGATGTTTTTGCGCCTGCAGCAGCATGGCTTTCAAAAGGCATTGACGTCCTTAAGTTTGGCGAAGAGATAACTGATTATGTTAGAATCCCCTCGATCAGAGCCACGATAAAAGGCGGCATTATTAAAGGCAATGTAATTTCGATTGATATTTTTGGAAATGCCATAACAAATATAACAACAGGAATCATGGCGAAACTTCAACCTGACATAACAAAAATCAGATACAGGATTAAGTACAAAGGCGCGGAATTGCCTCTGGTCAGGTATTATGCCGATCCGAATGCTTCGGAGAATGGGCTTTCAGCGGTTATGAACAGCTTTGGACATTTGGAGCTCTTTGCCTATAAAGAAAATGCGGCGTCCAAATATAATATCAATATAGGAGACAGTGTTGAAGCAGCACTAATTTAAGGATCATGCGAATACTTCTGATTGGAAATTTTGCCCCCCCTTATGAGGATGAGAACCTCCATAACATTTCCATACTCAAAAGACTCAAGGAAGAAGGGAATGAATGCAGTGTTATAAATATTTCCGAGCATACTTCAAAAGAAAAAGAGTTTGTTAACTCCAAGGGTTATATAGATTTTGTTTTTAAAGTTATACGCCATGCATGGGGAAAAGATGTCGTACATTTCTTTACCAAAGGCTATACCAGGCTTGGGCTTTTACAATTAATGACATCAATATTTGTCGGGAGAATCTTTCGTGCGAGGGCAATTGTTTCTCTCCATTCAGAGTTCTTCTCGGTAATAGGCCAGATGAGAAGCAAAGTCGGCGGCCAGCAGACGGTCTATCTCTCATTCTCTTTTGCGCATAAGATTATCTTCAACGATAAGGACACTTATGATGTTGCT
>JBFLVX010000012.1:0-28515 GCA_040758255.1 Nitrospirota bacterium | reverse complement strand
TTAGGCGTTTTACTCACAAGAGATGCTATTCGGATGGCATCGGAGCAGGATCTTGATCTTGTTGAAGTAGCGCCAAATACTACCCCGCCGGTATGTAAAATAATGGATTACGGGAAGTACCGCTACCAGCAAAGCAAGAAACATACAAAACAGAAAATAATTGTTCTCAAAGAGGTGAGGGTAAGGCCGCAGATTAATGAACATGACCTGCAATTTAAAATGAAGAGCATACAGAAGTTTCTCGAGCAGGGTAATAAGGCAAAAGTAACCATGCTCTTCAGGGGCCGAGAGATCGTTCATACAACTAATGCAAAAAATCTGTTCACAAGAATTACTGAAGAGTTTTCAAATATATCAACTATAGAGCAGACATTTAAAATAGAAGGCCGCAGGATGACGATGGTGCTTGCACCAAAATAAACAATACTATTTCTTGGGAGGAAGATATAAATGCCTAAAATAAAGACGCACAGAGGCGCAGCAAAGAGGTTTTCAAAAACCGGGACAGGGAAGATAAAGAGAAGCAAGGCTTACAGGAGCCATCTCCTTACTTGCAAAAATGCCAAAAAGATTAAGAATCTCAGAAGAGGCGCCCTGGTTCACAAAGCAAATCTCGACGGCGTCAGAAAAATGTTGCCATACTGAGAATAGTTGACGACAGCATATCAGTACATAGACCGGCAAAGATTCAACGGCATGTATCCGCAGCTCATTACTGATTGAAATCAGTCAGCCTCTTAAATCCTGAAGCAAATTCACGGCTGCATTGCCGACGACCTTCATCTATTCCAAAAATTTATTATTTACTGTATAATGAATGACTTGAACGTATATAAACAGGAGGAGAAGATAGATGCCAAGAGCAAAAGGTGGTTTTAAGACAAGAAGGAGAAGGAAGAAGATACTCAAGCTGGCAAAAGGCTATTATGGGGCCAGAAGCCGTCTTTACAGGATTGCGACACAGGCGGTTGACAGAGCGTTGCTTAATGCGTACAGGGACAGAAGAACAAAAAAACGTGAGTTCAGGACTCTCTGGATCGCAAGAATAAATGCAGCCGTCAGGGCGCTGGGCATGTCATACAGCCAGTTCATGAACAGGCTCAAAAATTCAAACATAGAATTAAACAGGAAGACCCTCGCTGATATGGCTTACAATGATCCTAAGTCCTTTTCCGACCTTCTTGAAACGGTTAAAAAAGGTGGATGACAAGGGAACTTTACTCCATAAAGGATCATGCTGAAGATGAGGTAAAAAAAGCCGTCAGCCTTCAGGCCATTCAGCACCTTAAAGTAAAATATCTTGGGAAAAAGGGGATATTCACCGAAAAGGTAAAATCCCTCAAATCCATTCCTCAAGAAGAAAGACCCGAATACGGCCGCATCCTTAATGAGATAAAAAATCATATTGAGGCTTTACTCAAAACCGAAGAGTCTCAATATAAATCCTCTGAGATGGAGAAAGTGCTTCAGACTCAGAGCATTGATGTTACAATCCCCGGCTCTTATATTCCAATCGGCCACCTGCATCCGACCACAAAGGTTCTCAATGAAATTATAGATATTTTCAGTTCATTAGGTTTTCAGGTAGAAGAGGGCTCTGAGGTTGAGTCAGACTATTATAACTTTGAAGCGCTTAATATGCCTAAAGACCATCCTGCAAGGGATATGCAGGATACGTTTTACATTAACGATGATCTTGTCTTAAGAACCCACACATCCCCTGTGCAGATTCACGTCATGGAGAATAATACCCCGCCTCTAAGGGTTGTTGCGCCCGGCAAGGTATACAGGTGCGACGCTGATGTCAGCCATATCCCCATGTTCCAGCAATTAGAAGGCTTCATGGTTGATGATCATATCTCAATGAGCGATCTCAAAGGCGTGCTTGAGGTCTTTCTTCATAATGTCTTCGGACCTAAGACAGCCGTACGTTTCAGGCCGAGCTTTTTCCCTTTTACTGAACCGAGCGCCGAGGTGGATATATCATGTGTCATATGTAAAGGCTCAGGATGCAGTGTATGCAAAAACACCGGATGGGTTGAGATACTCGGAGCCGGCATGATAAATCCGCGAGTCTTTGAACTGGCAGGATACGAACCTGACCGTTACACAGGTTTTGCATTCGGTCTCGGGATTGAGAGGATCACTATGCTCAAATACGGCATTAATGATATAAGGCTCTTTCTTGAGAATGACAAAAGATTTCTTGAACAATTCTGACCTTAATTTAAGGGTAAATAATGAAAGCTTCGATTAAATGGTTGAAAGAGTATGTTGATTTTTCGCTCTCTGCAAAAGAGTTATCACATCTCCTCACAATGGCTGGACTGGAGGTTGAGGGAACGGAAGAAATTGGGGATGATGCCATTCTCGAAATTGGGGTTACGCCAAACAGGCCTGACTGTCTCAGCATCAGAGGCATTGCCCGTGAAATATCGGCAAATTTAGGAATCCCGCTTAAGAAAACTCCCGCCTCAATAAAGAAAGAAGAGGGCGATGGTCCCGAAATAGCAATAGAGGAACCGGAACTCTGCACACGGTACGCATCAAGAATAATCTGCGGCGTAAAGCCAGCCCCGTCTCCTGAATGGATTGTAAAACGTCTGGAGGCGCATGGTTTCCGAAGCTCATTGAATATCGTTGATATAACCAATTATGTGCTTCTTGAGATGGGACATCCACTGCATGCGTTCGACCTTGACAGACTTGCCGGGAAGAAGATAGCCGTCAGCCTCGCCGGCTCTGTAAAGGAATTTCAGACGCTGGATGAAGAAAAAAGAGTTTTGAATAATGACACGCTTATGATATGGGATGCTGAAAAACCTGTTGCCATAGCGGGCATTATGGGAGGATTGAATTCAGAGGTCACTTCATCAACTGTAAATGTACTTCTTGAGAGCGCTTATTTTAAGCCTGATTCAATAAGGAGAAGCGCAAAGAGGCTGGGCATTACAACAGAGTCATCGTACAGATTCGAGAGGGGCGCGGATGTAGACGGTCTGACAGATGCGCTTGATATGGCGGCTCAAATGATAGCCGAGATCGCAGGCGGAACTCTCACAAAAATGAGCGATAATTATCCTAAGCGTTACTCTCCTCAAGAGATTTTCGTCAGGCATGAGAGGATAAACTCTTTGCTTGGTGTTGCTATTGATAAAACATCTGCGTTGAGGTTTCTTGACACCCTTGGTTTTAAATGCAGGAATGAAGAGCAGGGCATTCTTGTTACACCTCCAGGCTTCAGGCCTGACATTCAGGGAGAAGTTGACATAATTGAAGAGATAGCAAGACTTTACAGCTACGACAATATACCCTCAACTTTGCCTGTTATAAAAATGCAGACAATGCCTGACAGCACAAAGCGCGTCGTTATAAATAATATAAAGAACTTCATGATTAAGTCCGGTTATTCGGAGGCCATCAATCTCAGCTTTCTGAATCCGGCGTCTCTTGATAATCTGAACATTTCTGTTGATGACAAGAGGAGAAAGCTTGTCTATATAAAGAATCCCCTAAGAAAAGAAGATGCTGCTCTTAGAACGAGCCTTGTGCCTTCATTGCTTGATAATGTTTCACTGAATATGAGCCGAGGCGAGAGGGCGTTAAGTCTCTTTGAAATATCCAGAATCTTTTTTGCTTCAGGAGAAAAATCCCCTGATGAAGTTCTTCAGATGGCGGCTGTCTACTGCAAGGACATGTCTGATACGCTCTGGCAGAAAAAGCATGAGGGATTTTATGATTTAAAGGGTGTCATGGAAAATCTCTTTAAGGAACTGAAGACTGAAAGTTACTCTTTTGAATCAAATATATCTTACTGCGAGCCCTATCTGCATCCAGGCAAATCATCCTCAGTAAAGATAGACGGAGAGGTAATTGGTTCAATAGGCGCTCTGCATCCCGGAGTTGCGGAAAAACTTGGCCTTACAGGCGATATCAGCCTTCTTGAGATATATGATCTAAAGAGACTGCTTTCAGCAATGCCTGCCAAGATAAAATTTATACCCCTGCCAAAGTATCCTTATGTTGAGAGGGACTTAGCTATAATTGTCTCAAAGGATGTAACAGTGGCTAAGGCAAAAGAGATAATCGCGGGCATTGACTCACATATCATAGAATCTGTCAAACTCTTTGATATCTATACAGGGAAACCTGTTCCTCCTGACAAAAAGAGTCTTGCTTTCTCAATACGCTACAGGGCATCCGACAGGACACTTACCGACACCGAGGTTGACGCTTTACACTCAGACATACTTAGAGAGCTTGAAAGATCAATAAATGCTGAATTGAGAAGCTGAAGCTGTTCCTGAGAACACTTTTTTAATCTGGAGAAAATATGGACAGACTTTCCAGAAAAATCCTCTCCGATCCGATAAACAAATGGGTCTTTTCCAATACAAAGAAAGAAGCATATCTCGTCGGCGGATACCTTCGCGATCTTTTACTGAGACATACTTCCAAAGATAAGGATTTTGTTATTAAGAAGGATTTTGAGGGGACCGCAAGAAGAGCAGCAAAAAGATTTAAAGGAACATTTATTATCCTCAAGAAGAATCAGACCTGCCGCGTCGCCTTAAAAAACGGAGAGTTCATAGATTTTACACCGCTTCAAAGCCCGATCGAAGAAAATCTCGCGCAGCGTGACTTTACAATTAATGCAATGGCATGGTCGCCGGAAAGAGGAATTATAGATCCGTTTGGAGGCATGGATAGCCTTAGGAAAGAGGTTATCAAGGCTGTTTTGCCGTCAAATTTAGCAGATGACCCGCTGAGGGTACTCAGGGCCTACAGGATTGCCTTAGAAAAAGGGTTTATTATTGAGAGAGATACAAAAAAGTATTTAAGGCAATACGCGGATGGCTTATCAGAAGTTGCTTCTGAGAGGATAACTGAGGAATTATTCAGGATTGTAAATCACAAGAATGCTGACAAACAGCTTAAGGATGCATATGATAACGCCTTGTTAGAAAAGATAATTATGACAAACAGGAGAAGGCTCAGGGAAAATCTTAATCTGATGACAAAATATCGTATTCTTATTGATAAAATTGATAATAAAAGCATACATCGCTTTCTTAAAGAGAAAGTCGGACAAGGATTAACCAGAGACGGGCTTATAAAACTCGCTATATTGCTTATCGAAGAAGAAAGCAAGGAAAGCAGGCTTAAGTCACTCAGTCCAAGCAGAGCGATCAAAAAAGGAATTACAGATATTCACAAGGCATTAAAGCTATCAAGGGATAGGATTACGGATAAAAAATTGTATGAAATATTTAAAGCAGCAGATGAATATGATCTGGAAACTGCTTTACTGCTTTCTGTAATAAAAATTAGTGGCAGCGGCAGGTTCCTAAAAAGGGCGGACGATTTCATCAGGATCAGGAAGAATATACTTTTGTCAGGCAATGATATACAAACCATGCTCAAAGTTAGTCAGGGCGTTATTATAGGCAAAATATTGGACTTGCTGCAAGAGCAGAGGTTCCTGAAGAGGCTCAAAACAAAGGCTGAAGCAAGAAGATGGATAATATCTCATTTTACATAATATATCTTATCGGACATTGCTTCAATCAATCAAATGTTGAGAAGGTGTTATTAATAATGCTGGGTACCCCTTCTGAACGGCTTCTATTATGCGATTCTCAGGGTTTGCATAATTTTTAGGCAGGCAATAAACAATGAAAATACAAGATGTTACGCTACTTGCGAGGCATCGTGAATAGTCTTGCAGATAAGCTCCTGATTTCTTAAAGCAACGCCCCTTACTTCCAGTCTTTGCCCAGCTTGCAGAGCCTTTGCCTCCACTAATGGCCTGAGATAATTTCCAGAAATAGCTCTGTAGTATCCGCTTGTTACAGCATTCTTTTCAACTATTACATCCAGTTTCTTATTTAATTGGCCTGAAAGATATTTAGTTTTCTTAATATTAGCAATCTCTATCGCCTTCTTAACCCTTTCTTTCTTCACTTCAGTGTTAATATGCCCGCTAAAAGACTTTGCCGGGGTATCAGGTCTTTTTGAATATGGAAAAACATGAATGTAGCTTAGCGGAATTTCTTCAATAAATTTTATCGTCTCATTGAAGTCATCATCGGTTTCACCGGGAAAGCCGACAATCAGATCTGTGCCAATGGATACGTCAGGGCATGTTGAATGTATCTTCTCAAGCAGGCTTCTAAAAATTGATGTATTGTAACCCCTTCTCATCCTTTGAAGCACAGAGTCGGATCCGCTTTGAAGAGGAATATGGAGATGCGCACATAACAGGTTTTCATTTATTAAATCTAAAAATCGCTCGTCAAATTCCTGCGGCTCTATGGAGGTCAATCTGAAGCGTATTTGAGGATATCTACTCACGATCTTATCAACAAGGTTAAATAGTGAAGTTTTCGGCTCAAGTTCAATGCCGTAAGCGCCTATATGTACACCTGTCAAGACTATTTCCTTGTAGCCGTTCAATGCCAAGTCTTCAATAGATTTAGCAATATGATCGGGATCAAGGCTGCGACTTTTACCTCTTGCCGAAGGTACGGCGCAATAAGTGCATAAGAGGTTGCATCCATCCTGTATCTTCAGGAAAGCCCTCGTTCTTGCTGAAAAATACGGCTGTGAAGTTAGCGTATATTCCGGTGACTCTACATTTTCCAATGTTTCACCAGCACTTTCAGGAAGCCGCTTTAAATATTTAAGCATCTTTGCCTTGCCCGCATTGCCGACTACCAGATCTAGCCCTTTAATTGCGCTCAATTCATCCGGCCTTAACTGTGCGTAACAACCGGTTGCGATAACACGAGAGCCGGACTTAACAGCCCTTCGTATCATCTGTCTTGACTGATAATCACTCTTGGCTGTGACAGTACAGGTGTTTATTATGGTTACATCAGGAGTATCAGAAGTGCCTACAATCTCATGGCCGGCTTCCCGCAAGCTCCCCTCAATAGAGGCGCTTTCCGACTGATTTACCTTGCAGCCTAATGTAACTATGGATATCTTCATAACTTAGCAAATCTTAAACTTTTTCCCCGTAAAGTGAATGCTGCTTTGCCTCAATAATCCTAACGTTAATAAGTCTTCCGATATCCTCTTTCTTGCCGTAGAAGTTCACGATCTTATTGCCTCTTGTACGGCCTGTCAGCTTCTCACTGTCAGTTTCGCTTATACTTTCAACCAAAATTTCATGTACTTCGCCTTCAATCGCTTTATTCTTCCTGTAAGTGATAGTCTCCTGAAGGTTTAAAACTCTGTCGAGCCTCTCTGACTTTACCTCTTCATCCAGATGTCCCGGAAAGCTGAGAGCCATAGTATTAGGTCTTTTCGAATATTTAAAGGCATATATGCCGTCAAATTCAATCTCTGACAGCGCAGCCATTGTGCACTTAAAGTCTTCATCAGATTCACCAGGAAAACCTGTAATTATATCGGAAGTTATGGATATGTCCGGTAAAGCTTCTCGAAGCATATCAACCTTCTCTTTATATTCCTTATAGATATACCGCCTGTTCATCATTGATAATACATTGTCAGAGCCTGACTGCAACGGCAGATGTATCTGCTCACAAACCTTTGGCAATTTTTGAATAACCGTTATGAGCTTTTCGGAGAGGTCCTTTGGATGTGACGTCACAAACCTAATTCTCTCAATGCTTCCAATGTCATGTAAAAGTTTAAGAAGTTCGGGAAAGTCTCTGTTCTCATGAAGATTTTTACCATATGAATTGACATTCTGGCCAAGCAGGGTGACCTCTTTAAATCCCTCAGAGGCAAGCTTCTCAATCTCTTGATAAATATCCCTTGCTGGTCTGCTCCGCTCTCTGCCGCGCGTAAAGGGAACAACGCAATAGGCGCAAAAGTTGTCGCAGCCGTACATTATGGAGACCCATGCCCTAACCCGCCCTTCCCTCTTTACAGGGAGTTCTTTTGTATGATAATCAGGATTTACCTTTAACGCCTCTTTCTGTTTGTCCGTCCCTGAGTTACGCGAGCCGTTATTTACCCAACTTTGCAAGTTATCAATATTGTCAGGTCCAAATATAAAATCAACATATGGAAACCTTTTGAGTAACTTGCTGCCTTCCTGCTGCGCAATGCATCCGGCAACCGCTATCTTTAAGTTTGGGTTATGCTTCTTGGCTTGCTTCATCCTTCCAAGCTCGCTGTAGAATTTCTGCTCAGCCTTCTGCCTGATACTGCATGTGTTTAGAACAATCACGTCAGCGTTTTTGCTCTCCCCGGACTGAGCATAGCCGGATTCTAAAAAGATACCAGCGATCTTTTCAGAATCATGGACATTCATCTGGCATCCCATTGTTTTAATGAAGAATTTCATGGCGAATGTCCTGATGGGTTAGCGCTTCTTCTCCGGCTTGTGACATTTAAAGCACTCAAATTTCGGCGGGTGTGAAGTCTTAATATAATGCTCCGCGTCAGTGCCGTGACATTTCATGCACTCAGCTAGAATTGTCACGGAGATGTGACTTGTATCAGACGGTATTCTCGGATACTTTTTGCCTGAGATAAGAAAGAGAATGCCGAGAACTGTCAGGATGAATATAACAAATATTATGCCCTTTTTCATGATGACCTTTTCCTAAATATATTCTCGCTTATTTTAAAATCTGCGTAATCTGCGGATAAAATATCTTCATTCAAAATAACCAAGAAGCTCTGACTTATGAACGTTGGTCAGGTCTGACAGGACGTTCTTGCCCATACCGGATTTAACTGCTGGATCAAGATTCCCGATAATTTGGTTGTTAATATTTCCTGATGCGGCCAGATGCCATTTTTTATATTTCCCTTCTTTGATTATCACGCTGATATTTTCCGCTATCTGTTTTATCAGTCGCCGCTTATTTTCCTGTTCAATGCTGTGAGGCTCCCCGTATCCTTTCATACCGTCTTTCCCTCCGTTAAATCCAAACCTGCCGGCCTGATCGCTCATTTTATCCCCAAACTTTCCGTGAGCCTCAATAGCATCAAAACTTTTCAAGAGCTCTATCCTTGGGCTTTCAAGTGGATTTTTTGATACTCCATAAGCCTTGAAATGCCCCAGATCCGCCACCACTATAACCTCATCCATAAAAAACCTCCTCTGATTGTTTACAATTTGATGTTAGATATTTGTTAATTGCTGCATTCATTAATATTATAACAGGTTTATTTTTTCGGTTTCTGTCTGGTTATTTCATGGGCAAAGATCGCACATGACATCGCAACATTTAAAGAGAGTTGAGCGCCTTTCATCGGGAGGGTGACCTTAAGATCAAGATGCTTTTCGATGCCGTAGCGGATGCCCTTTCCTTCTGAACCAAGCACCAGACATAATGGGAAAGGAAGGGAGGTCTTGTTTATATCCTCTCCGCCTTCAACAACAGCGCCCACTGCCCAGTAGCCTGCCTCCTTCGCCTGCCTTAAAGCGGCCGAGAGGTTCGTCACCTTTGATATTGGGATGAAATTTTCGCCGCCTGATGCTACATGAATCACCGTCTCATTGATCTCGCACGAACTGTGTTCCGGTATTACTATGGCAAAACCTCCTAAGCAGGCGGCTATGCGTATAATTGAACCGAGATTGTGCGGATCATTTATGTTATCGAGAAAGACAATTGAGCGGCTCTTATCCTCGGGTTTCAATAACTCATCAAATGGCACGTACTGAAACTTCTCGACTACTGCCACTATGCCCTGAAGACGGTCAGCATGTTTTATCCTCGTGAGTTCCTTCTCTGTGACATACTTCACAGGGATGCCTCTGGACTTAATCATATCCGTTATATGCTGGGCGTTGAAATTTTCCTGAAGCAATATCTGCCTTATGCTCTTCGGGTTTGTCTTCAGGCGTTCAAGAACAGAGTTCTTCCCGTACAGGTACATCGTGTTTTTCGCCAATGAGTCTCCTTATGCAGAAGCATTATCATACTCAGATGAGATATAACATTTACGATTATCAGTATATCAAAGCACGGGAACTCTCTGCAAAGAACCGCAGTTTTTGTGTTAAGATTATTCAGCTAAACCAACATGACGAATCAGCTTATTGAAACCATAATTAGCGAAGATGTCGTTCTCCGCAACCGTTCTGTAAACGCTCTCCTTCAGGATAAAAATACCGGTGAACTCCTGAAGATCGCGGAGGAGCTTGAA
Organism: Nitrospirota bacterium; assembly: GCA_040758255.1. GTDB lineage: Bacteria > Nitrospirota > Thermodesulfovibrionia > UBA6902 > UBA6902 > JACRPZ01. The sequence goes on along the minus strand of JBFLVX010000012.1, from coordinate 18,375 downwards.
ACTTTTCGGGCGTCTTCGGGAAATCTTTACCACAAAGTTCGAGCATCTCTATTCCTCTTTGTCATCTATAGATTCTATATTCAAACAAATGAGAATGTGGCGCAGACCGGCTTGATCCCGATTGAAGGCATAAAAGAGGCTTTTAACCGAGAGTTTGAAAAAGCTATTCAAATATACTTAGAAGAGATAAATGAGAAGGGTCTTAACGCGGCGCTCTGTAGCGCAATCGCTGACTCCTATTATCAGTTGTCATTCAAATACCTCTTTGATCAGGTGAAGCAGTCAATAAGTCATTGCAAAGAGAATTTCCACCTCTTCAATATTAGCAAGTTGGAGGGCTACCCCTACTCTACTCCATCTGAATTGACAACCCGTGACAATATAACAGCCCTCTATCCCGTAGGCATGGATGCATCGCCTGTGCGTCTTGATCCATCGCACAGCGGATGGTCTGATATATTCTTCCTTGGCATGGATTTCCCGGAAGGCGCGAGAGTGGTCAATATATCCGTTAATCTAAAAATTCACGGAACTGAAGGTGAAATCCTTCCGTCATGCGAATGCTACTGCCGGTATATTGAAGAGCCGCTTCTGCGATTGACCTCTCTTGACCTGAAAGATTCAAAAGATATAACAACTCTTGATGAATTGTTTAACTTCGGAAATGATCATCTCTCGTTGTTAAAGGCGGGAGTTGTGGCATCAGGCGTTATCCCGCCGTGTTTTGAAAAGAGCGGATTCCGGTTGGAAGATATAATACGGAAACTTCTGAATAAGCCGGGCGGTATTGAGATTGTCACAAGGGTTAACAACATACCCAAAGGCTCACGTCTGGCGGTAAGCACAACGATTCTTGCCACAATTATTACGCGCTTGATGCGGTTCAGCGGCCAAATAAAGAATCAGAACGGCTCACTTACAGAAGAAGAGAGGCGGATCGTTGCTTCAAGGGCTATTCTTGGCGAATGGTTCGGAGGGTCGGGAGGGGGATGGCAGGACTCAGGAGGTCTTTGGCCGGGAATAAAGGTAATCACCGGAAGGCTGTCACAAGCCGGAGATGCTGAGTTCGGTATAAGCAGGGGCTGTCTGCTCCCTGAGCATGAGTTGTTCAGAGGCAATGAGATATCAAGAGAAGTTGAAGAGCGTATAATGAATTCAATGGTTTTAGTTCACGGCGGGATATCACAGAATGTCGGCCCTATACTTGAGATGGTGACAGAGAAATATCTCTTAAAATATGAAAAGGAATGGGAGGCGCGCCAAAAAGGAATTCATCTCTTTGATAAGATTGTCGCGGCTCTGAAGGCCGGAGATATGAAAGAGCTTGGCAGGCTGACAACAGAAGACTGGGAAGATTCGATACAGCTCATCATTCCGTTCGTAAATAATGCCTTCACCACTGATCTGATAAAAGAGGTCAAAGAGGAGTTCAGGGAGGATTACTGGGGCTTTCTGATGCTCGGAGGCATGTCCGGCGGAGGCATGGCATTCATGGTAAACCCACGGATCAGAGATAAATTTAAGGAGAGAATCTCCAGAATCATGCATGAACTGAAAGAGAAATATAAATCATCTCTGCCGTTTATTATTGCCCCTGTTGTGTATGATTTTGAATTTAATCATGAAGGCATCACAGCCAGGCTGCTGCAGGGCGGAGACGCGGTAATTCCAACGATAGTCGAAGCCAGCCATCATAAACATATTAATCAGCATGATGAGATGGAAGAGGATAAGATAAAAGAGATGTATGGTTTTGACGCGGAATCTCACGAGCATATGAAGTGCATGCTTAAGAAAGGAGAGATAAGCCTTTCAAAAAACCGTCTCCCCCTTTCAACAAAAATTGATGATGTTAGATCTGACGATATACTTCACCTTGAGAATGAGAAAGCTTCTTCTGAATATTATGAGATAGGTATCGAATCACTTAAGAGAAACGAGGTTGCGGTTGTTACCTTTGCCGGCGGACTCGGCAGCAGATGGACAGGCGGAGCCGCGGTTGTGAAGCCTATAAATCCCTTTCTAAATATAGACGGAAGATACAGGACATTTATCGAGATACATCTTGCAAAGAGCAGAAAGACAGGAGAAGCCGCCGGTCATAATATCCAGCATGTCTTTTCCACGAGTTATTTGACACACGAAGCTCTTTCGGATTATCTCACGCGGTCTGGTTATTTTAACTATAAGGGGCAAATTTATCTATCGGCAGGGAAGAGCATCGGGCACAGAGTGTATCCTATGGAGAGAGACCTCAGGTTTTATATGGAGGAGCTTCAACAGATGCAAAGTGAAAATATACAGAAAGTTCAGGATGATATCAGCAGGGCATTAATAGAATGGGCAAAGAAGCGCGGCGAGGGAGAAGATTATTCCGAAAACAGGCCTATACTCAGATTCAATCCGCCCGGCCACTGGTATGAAGTGCCCAACCTCATAAAGAACGGCACTCTGGCGAGGATGCTTAAGGATAATCCAAACCTCAAATATTCCCTCTGCCATAATGTTGATACAATGGGCGCGAATATTGACCCAACCCTCTTAGGGGCGCATATATTAAACGGTTCATGTATGGCATTTGAGGTGACGCCGAGGAGAGTTGAGGATCAGGGAGGAGGGCTTGCAAAGGTAAACGGCCGAATGCGCCTGATAGAAGGATCGGCTTTGCCGAAGGAAGAAGACGAATATAAGTTAAGTTACTATAATACCCTTACGAACTGGATAACCATTGACGCCCTACTGAAATTTTTCAAGATTGACAGGGAACTCCTTATGGCCGCCGAAGAGAGACCTGAATGCAAGACTAAAATAATAGAGGCGATACGCAAGATTGAAAAAAAGATGCCTGCATATGTTGCCATTAAAAATGTAAAATATATATGGGGAAGCGGACAGGAGGACGTTTATCCTGTAGTGCAATTTGAAAAATTGTGGGGAGACATGACAGGACTGGAAGACTTAAATATTGGTTATGCATCGGTTTCACGATACAGAGGCCAGCAGTTGAAGGAGCCCTCCAGACTGAATACATGGATGATGGATGGGTCGTTTGATCATTTAAAGGAGATAACGAGTTTCTGATAAATGGAGTTTATTATGAATAGGAAGAAGGCGGCTGTTGTAAGAGGAGAAGACCGTAAAAAAAATATAAAAAAATGCCTCGCGTTAATTCGAGGGGATCTTGAACCCATCAAAGAGGCTAAGAATATCCTCATCAAGCCGAATCTTGTAGCCCTCAAACCTGATTTTGCCAATACACATGTTGAGACGATAGAAGCGGTCATAGAATTCATAAGAGATATTGCCCCGGAAACTCCTATAACTGTTGGCGAGGCGTCTGCTTCAGCTTTTTATAACAGACTTCCAACCTCAGGCGTATTTAAGGATTTCGATTACTACAGGCTTACAAAGAAATATGAAAATGTTTCTCTTACGGATTTTGACAGTGATAAAGATGTTATAGAGAGCCCTATTCATTCTGTTGTCGGTGATACACACTTGAGGATTACAAAGCGTGTCGAAGAGTTCGACTATAAAATATCTCTCGCCATACCCAAGACCCATAACTTTGCCGTAGCGACATTCGGTATAAAGAACATGGCTGGGCTTGTGCTGAGGCAGGATATGGCTATGATTCACGGGATGAAGGGCGGCATTGAGGTGGATGCGCCGAAGACATTTCTCGACAAACTTCCGACCGGGACTGTATCAAAGGCAAGAAGGGCACTGCCAAACTGGCTCATTAATTTTCTCTTCAGGCAGTACCCCACTTACCGCAAGAGCGTGAAGATGATACATCATAACATTGTAGAGATGGCAAAGAGGACATGGCCTGACCTTGTTGTGCTCGACGGTTATGTCTGCATGGAAGGCGACGGTCCAGTTGACGGAACCGCCGTTGAAATGAAGACCGCAATAGCATCAGCCGATCCTGTAAAGGCTGACGGCTTGGGCGCACGACTCATAGGTTTCGAACCTGAAGAGATAGGTTATTTGTACTATCTGCAGAATGAAGAAAAAATGGGCGAGTATTCGCTTGAGAATGTTGTTGGGGATGATATAAATAAGATAAAGAGAAAATTTAAGCGCCATGGAACATATGATATTCAGAGCCAATGGCGGGAAAGTTAGCCACAGACAAACACAGACTTTTTTTAGCAGTGACAGAGGCACAAAGTAACAAAGGCAGAAGAAAATTAAAAAACTATCGTAGTCCGTGCAAGTCGGTGGAAAAAACTATGGAACGTGTACCTGAAAAAGAGTTAATGGATGATATTGAGCAGGCTGAGGCTTATGCGAAGGCTGATTTTTCAGAGCCACATAATGCCTATGTTGAGCATTTCAGGTCGCGTTTTCCGTGGTTCTCAAAGGGAGAAGTTCTTGACCTTGGATGCGGAGGCGCTGATGTAACAATACGTTTTGCAAAAGCGCTGCCTGAGACTCACATAACAGGAATAGACGGTTCTGAATCTATGCTTGTTACAGCCCGCAGAGCAGTTGAGCAGCAGGGACTTTCAAGGCGCATCATTCTGCAAAAAAGTTTTCTGCCTGACGCTGAAGTTCTTAAAAGGCGGTTTGACGCGGTAATATCGAACAGCCTTCTGCATCACCTCTCCTATCCGCCTGTAATGTGGCAGACCATGTGGCTCTGCGCAAAGGCAGGCGCGCCTCTCTTTATGATGGACCTCTTCCGTCCTAATAGCATTGAAGAGGCTGAGGCGCTGGTGTGCCGCTATGTCGGAAACGAGCCTCAGATACTCCAGAGAGATTTTTACAACTCTCTGCTTTCCTCTTATACAAAGGAAGAGATACAGGAGCAGTTAAAAGCGACCGAGCTTGAGTACCTTAAGATCGAGACCGTAAGCGACCGTCACATTATTGTCTGGGGGGTCATTCCTTAAGATAATGTACGGGGATTTGCTTAACGTTGCGATAAAGGCTGCAAAACTTGCAGGAGAAGTAATTCTTGCAAATATCGGCGGCCTGACAGGGGACGAAATAAATCAGAAGCAGGCGTCTGATTTTGTAACAAAGGTTGATATTGAGTCTGAGAATCTTATCATCCGGACGATCAGGGAATCCTTCCCTCATCACTCAATACTTGCTGAAGAATCCTCAAAAGATAATAATGAAAGAGACGGGTTTCAATGGATCATTGACCCTCTTGACGGCACAACCAATTATATCCATGGCTATCCGGTTTTTTCCGTCTCAATCGCGGCTGCCTTTAATGGTGAAGTCATAGCCGGTGTAATACTCGACCCTCTGCGAAATGAACTCTTCACTGCTGAAAAAGGGAAAGGCGCTTTTTTGAATAATAATTCTTTAATGGTCTCTGATGCCGAAATGCTGGAAGAGAGTCTCGTCTCAACAGGCTTTCCCTTCAGGAAGAAGGATAATATTGACCTCTACCTCATGCTCTTCAGAAATCTCTTCTATAAAGTCGGCGATATCAGAAGGGCTGGCTCTGCCGCCATAGACCTTGCCTATGTTGCCTCAGGAAGGTGTGACGGCTTTTTTGAGCTTGGACTTGGCCCGTGGGATATAGCGGCCGGAAGCATAATTATAAAAGAGGCCGGAGGCGTTATAACGGACTTCGGAGGAGGCGATAACTATCTCGCAACAGGGAATGTGGTTGCCGGCCCCCCTGCCCTTCATGAAGAGATGCTGAAAGAGGTTAAAAAGGTCTTCGCAGGCATAATAGATAAATGATAATGACACAAATAGTTAACGCAAAAGGACTGACTAAAGATTACGGCTCACTAAGGGCAGTTGATAATATTGATTTCAATATATTAGAGGGCCAGTGTTTTGGTTTTCTTGGGCCTAATGGCGCGGGCAAGACTACTGTAATGAGCACAATCTGCTGCTTTATGCCTCCGACATCAGGAGATGTGCAGGTATTCGGCATCAACGTAACAGAAGACCCCGGACAGATAAAGGCGAGGATTGGCGTAATGCCTCAGGACGATAACCTTGACGTAGAGCTTTCAGTCTTTGAAAACCTGATAGTCTATGCGAGGTATTTTGACATCCTGAAGAAAGACTCCTCCCGCCTTGCGCAGGAACTGCTCGATTTTGTTGAACTCAAAGATAAGGCGGATGTAAATATACGAAATCTTTCAGGCGGAATGAAGCGCAAACTGATACTGGCAAGGGCACTGATAAATAAGCCCAACCTGCTGATACTCGATGAGCCTACTACCGGTCTTGACCCTCACAGCAGGCATTCGGTCTGGGACAAACTGAATCATCTGAAATCAAACAACACCACGCTCATATTGACAACTCATTATATGGAAGAGGCGGAAAAGCTCTGTGACAGGGTTGCTATTATGAATTCAGGCAAGATAGTAACTATTGATACGCCGTCAAATCTGATGGATGCGCATGGCGCGAAAAATCTTGAAGACGTTTACCTGAAGCTGACCGGAAGGAGACTTGCGGAGTAGAACTGAGAAATAAGAACTGTGAACTTGCAACTAAAAAACATGAAAGCTTTTTGCTATGAAACTTAAAAAAGCATACAGGGTCTGGCAGAGAAATCTGACCGTTTACACAAAGAGGTACAAATCGAGCCTTGTCCTGAATTTTGTTGAGCCGGTTCTCTATCTTGTCGCTCTTGGATTCGGCCTTGGCGCTTTTGTAAAGGAGATAAACGGCGTGCCGTACATAAAATTTCTTGCGCCGGGACTTATAGCCTCGTCATCAATGTTTGCCGCAACTTTTGAGTGCACGTACGGGACATATATCAGGATGACTTATCAAAAGACATTCGACGCCATATTGGTCACGCCCATTAACATTGACGACCTTGTGGCAGGCGAGTTGTTGTGGGGCGCTACAAAGGGGACGTTCTACGGAATTATCATTATTGTTGTACTCTCTATCTTTGGACTTGTGGACTCGCCCTATATTGTCTTAACAATACCTCTCATCTTCATCAGCGGACTGATATTTGCGGAGATAGCGGTAATGGCATCCGCAGTGATACCGGGAATAGATTCATTCAATTATTTTAATACTCTCTTTATGACCCCGATGTTCCTCTTCTCCGGCATCTTCTTTCCCCTTGACACGCTCCCCCCTGCTGTCGCAAAGTTCGCCTTCTTTACGCCGCTCTATCATGTTGTAAATATTGCACGCTCTTTTTCTTCAGGGCATATAAAAAACTCTGTGCCGGATATTATCTGGATAGTAATCGTTGCATCGCTCCTGCTCCCCTACCCTTTCAGGCTTATGCACAGACGGATAATAAAATGAAGAAACCTGCAATTCGGAGAGTCAAAAAGTCAGAAAAAAAACATCCCTGTCCTGATTGTAATTTCTGTCAATTATGCAATGATGAAAAGTGCGCGATGTGCAGGCCCGCAAAACCTGACAAATCAAAAAAACAGCATAAAAAGCACAAACCGCTCTTCTGCCGTTTTTAAAATCGTATAGCCTGACAGGAATACACCCCCTTGACAAGAATCATTCTTAACTGGTATGCTTTATTTGTAAGGAATAAAACTATAAGAGATATTATGGAGCATTACAGGGAAAAGGGATTTAAGCTGACTCCTCAAAGAATTGCGATAATGAAGTTCCTTGAGGGTAATAAGAACCATCCGTCTGCCGAGGATATTTATCTGCATGTGAGGAATACGTTTCCTACGATGTCATTCGCGACTGTCTACAACAATCTTGAGACATTAAAAGAGAAAGGACATATCTCAAGCCTCTCGATTGATCCTGAAAGAAGGCGTTATGACCCTGACACATCCAAACACCATCACCTGATATGTCTTAAGTGCAAGATGGTGGTTGACGTGCATGCTGATTTCAAAGTTAATCTGCCGGAGGATGAAAGAACAGCTTTTGAAATAATAGGGAGCCATATAGAGTTTTACGGCACCTGCCCTCAATGCAAAAAGGAGGAAGGCATATGATATGGAACGAGTTTAGGGACAGACCCGCTTCTTCTTTTACATCAATGACGCTCTCCGCAGAGGTTATCTGCCCAAGGTGCGGATTTGATATAGAGTTATGGAGCGATAATATTGAGACCGCGTGCGATTTCTGCGGTTTTCATATCTTCGACCATGAAAAGACGGTGAATTGATCATCTGGAAAATTTAGGCACTAACCGTTTGCGTTTTTGTTATCTGAAATGCGAGCTTATTCTCCTTTTTTCAAAAACCGTATTTCTTCGTAAGTTCTCTTAAAAAAGCTTCCTGATCAGTATTATGTTTTTCAATTCTTCTTTTTTCTCTGAAATTCGTTCCTCCTACATCGCCTTCCTGGTCTTAGGAGAGAATAGGAGTGTTGCGCATAACCATGATACTACCGGCGCAATCATGGACGACAGCACAATGCACCATCTAAGGACAGAACTTGAGGTAGCATCTGCTGTCACCTCAAGTGACCAGTCCATAAGAATGAGGCAAAGATGGGAGACGGTCATAAACCCTGTTCCGGCCATAAATTTTTTCACAAATACTTTTCTGCCCGATGAGAGCGCAGCAAGCGGGGCAAGCGAGAAAAAGATTGCATAATTTAATGCATATAGGCCGGTTTCCGAATAAATGACATAGACTCCGGAAACGTAGCCGATCAATTCTCCTTCTGCTATGACTGAAGTCGGGATGGGCATGAATACTGCGAACAGAGGGAAAATGCTATCCGCTATATAAGCGATAAATGAAAGGTAGTAGTTTATGTAGGTGATCATGAGCCAGAACGATATAGACGCTACCGCTGCTGCTAACAGAATCTGCTTTGCGCGCAACCATGGGAAGCTGACCTTTCCATTCACCCACATTATCCAAAGCATAAGAACAAAGAGCGTGAAGAGCGCCTGCCATAGGTACAAATGAACAAACGTGAAAAGGCTGGGGTAGAAGTGGCCTATCATACCGATTATGCCAAGTCTAAACAGATTCAGCAGAAAGATTGCAACGATGCCGATAAATAGGCCAGCTGTTTTATACGAAAAAGTATGGCCCTGGAAAGCGAAGATTGCTGCCACAAAAATGGCGGCATAGTGCACTCCCGTACATTCAAGTATAATCTCCATTTTGAAATCAAAAAAAGTGACATGAGTATCAACACTGGTGACGGGTATGAAAAAGAGCTTCCAGAAGTATGCAACCGCCGATGCGGTGAATCTCTCGGCCTCGTGATACAACGACTGTGGAATCTGGACAAGGCCAATAAAAATACCGAGATAGAGCGTAAAGAGCGCAAGAAATTTCCAGTTAATATTTTTCGTGTTATATGTTATATGAGTTTCCATATATAACTATCCACTTTTTTAGTTAGAGCATCCTCAAGGCAATGCACGATCTTCCACCGGCTCACTTGATCACTCATTATTTCAGAGCCTTGCAGCATACAGATTTGCTGAAGCTTTACTCATTTTGAAGTCGTGCAATGTCTTGATTTAATTCTGCATCACTGTACCCCCTTTTTGCTGCTTTTCATCAATCCGTAGAGGGAGATGCCGATAAAGAGTATGCCTAACAATATAGCGTTGCCCGCAGGCACCGCAGGCGGTGCGCCGTCATTATCAACAATGGTCACTGTTGCCGTGTTGGGCGTGCCGAGGGAGGCTCCTCCGGTCGGTGTAGCGAGCGACGTGCTAAATGTCTCATTTCCTTCAACAGTTCCATCATCAGTGATATTAACTGCAAAAGTCTTGTCAGCGGTGTCTCCATCAGCCCAGCTTAAGGAACCGCTTGCAGATGTGTAGTCAGAGCCTGCGGTCGCCGTACCGTTAGTCGTTGAGTAGATGACACCCACTGCTCCCGAACTTCCACCGGTTCTTGTAACTGTTATGGTTACAGAAGTCCCGTTTTCATTCACGGAATATGTCGAAGAGCTGTACTGGAGAGTTCCGGGAGAGGCAACATCATCATCCACGATGGTGACTGTCGCGCTACTTGGGGTGCCGAGCGATGCGCCGGATGCGCCGCTCAGCGTCACATTAAAATCTTCATTACCTTCTACAGCCGTATCATTGGTGATGTTTACCGTGAATGTCTTGTCCGCGCCATCCCCGTCCACCCAGTTGAGAGTTCCGCTGGCGGCTGTATAATCAGATCCTGCCGTGGCTGTGCCGTTGCCTGTTGCATAGTTTACGCTTGCAGCTCCCGAACTTCCTCCGATTCTTGTAGCCGTTATAGTCACTGACGTCCCATTTTCATTCACAGAATATGTTGAAGAGCTTAATTGAAGCGTGCCTGGACTGCCCGCTGGCGAGGGATTGAGTGTACATCCTGCAACTCCACCCCTTACATTGGCGCCATATGTAACTCCCGGATTCGTTGTACCTGAAGTGCCAAAAGCCAATGAACCCAAACGTGAGAAACCGGCCCCCACAGTTGTTTCTCCGTGGTCAGTGTATGATTCTCCTATCATGCCTCCAGTAGTATTGGATCCAGCTCCAATAATGCCATAGCCCCCTGCATTAACACTGAGCGCTGATGGGTAATTCAATGTCGGGGATGTGTTGTTTATGTATTGACCTCCAGAAGCTGTGATAGGCGCTGCCTGGTCAACTCCGCTAAATGTAGCAATGTTCACAGAGAAGTTAACGGCATTGTTGTTCGTGACCGTGATGGTATTGCCAATGGCAGTGGCAATATCTGCCTCGGTCAAATAAAACAACCATGCTTGGCGTCGCTGGTTGTTCGCTGAATCGACAACGTAGGTCGCTGGCACATTATTGGATCCGTAGGTAGCAGAGATGGTGGTCACAGTCGTATTGTTGGGGATGTTAGTCACCTCAATGACAATAAGTCTGTTCGAGCCTGCGGAAGGAGTGAAAGTCGCTGTCGCAGGTGATGCAGTGGCATTGTTTATCTGAGGCGTAGCAGGCCACGCATCCAGCGCGGTGACTGCCGCTCCGGCTTCAGATGGGCCATGCCATCCCTGCTGTACAAATATGCTAAAAACAAGTGACAGGAATATAATGAGTCCTATTTTAATTACCCTATTGCGGGCATTTGATAATCGCTCTAACATTTCTCCTCCTTGTTAAATCATTAAAGCAAGGGATAACTTTAAGATTAAAAAGTTCGATTATCCGCAACCATAGGCGCACGCACGCGCAGGTATGCGGAACTTACTGAAGGATTCAAAATCAAATGTTAGGAGATTGGCGGAGAGTTTCCAGAGAATAAGGGGAAAAAACCTTTAAAGGACTGTTTATTGATTTTAATATCTGCGAAAACTATTAAGATCTTAGGTGGTTCAGAAAAAACAAATAAATCATCCCGAACCCCATGAGGAAAGCGAACTGCATCTTCAACGGCAACTTTATCGGATTTTCTTATAACTGCGCGTTTTTTCTTTACGAATACTTTAGTATCTTTAGATTGACCGCTTTCGTTATCATCGTCTTCAACATATAGGTGATAGAGAAGGTCAGCAACAAATATTGAGACCTGCCTGGCTTCAAAAGTACCTCCGATGCCTAAATACTGGTTCAACGGCCTGACGAGAGGAGAGACCGAATACAGCAGAAACTCGGCTAATAAAATAGCAGTTAATAATTTACGCCTTTTAAACATAACAAATATCCTTATGCAATTAATATACCAAGAAAAAAATAAGAAAATCTACGCCTAATTCAACGCTCACAGACGTTTTATCCCATATGCTGTGTGAAATCACACATTCGAATCCACCATAAGAAGACCAGAAATCTTTTTTAAAAAAGTCCAAAATTGTGATTTATTGTTTTGCCAGCTTTCTCAAAACATACGGCATGATACCACCGTGTTTGAAGTATTCAACCTCAACGCCTGTATCAAGCCTCGCGGTTACCTCGAAATTTACAATAGCTCCGTCTTCTTTGACAGCCTCAACATTAAGGACTTTGCCCGGTGTTATGTCCGCAATCCCGTTAATTGAAAATTTTTCTTTGCCGGCCAATCCCAGCGACTGCCAGCTCTCCCCCTGACGAAATGTGAGCGGAAGAACGCCCATGCCTACAAGGTTGCTCCTGTGTATCCTCTCATAAGAGCCTGCGATAACAGCCTTTACGCCGAAGAGGTGCGTTCCCTTTGCAGCCCAGTCCCTTGATGAACCTGTGCCGTACTCACTTCCAGCAAGCACAACAAGAGGCACACCCTCCCCCATGTAGCTCATTGCCGCATCAAAAATAAAACGCTCTGCCTCTTCAGGCAGCTTAAGCGTGTAGCCGCCTTCTCTTGCTGCAAGCTTGTTCTTTATCCTCACATTGGCAAATGTCCCTCTCATCATCACCTCATGATTGCCCCTCCGTGAGCCGTATGTATTAAAGTCTTTCTGAACGACGCCATGTTCGAAAAGATATTGTCCTGCCGGATAATCTTTCGGGATAGAGCCTGCCGGAGATATATGATCGGTTGTCACGGAATCTCCGAGAACAAGCAGCGCCCTTGCATTCTTAATCTCGCCCTGCGCTTTAGGTTCAGGGTTGAAGCCGATAAAGAATGGCGGCTTCTTTATATACGTTGAATCTTCATCCCATTTGAACGCGCTGCCTGAAGGCGCGAGGAGCGACTGCCAGTGTTTATCCCCGTCAAGCGCGGAGGCGTATTTTTGAGTGAACATTGCTGTTGTTAACAGAGAATTCATCATATTATTTATCTCGTCTCTTGAAGGCCAGATATCTTTTAAATATACGGGATTCTTATCCTTGTCCATGCCAAGCGGCTCTTTTGTCAGATCAATATCCACTCTTCCCGCAATCGCCAAAGCAACAACAAGAGCCGGCGACGCGAGGTAATTCGCCTTGACGCTCTGATGAATTCTCGCCTCAAAGTTTCTGTTGCCCGACAAGACTGAAGTCAGGATTAAGCCCTTTTCCTTTGCAGCTCTCTCAATCTCAGGATGAAGCGGCCCGCTGTTCCCTATGCATGTTGTGCATCCGAAACCGACAGTGTAAAAACCGAGAGACTCAAGATGCGTAAGGAGCCCGGACTTCTGGAGGTACTCTTCCACAACACCGGAGCCGGGCGCAAGCGATGTCTTGACATGAGGGCTTACGGTTAGCCCCTTCGCCGCAGCCTTCTTTGCTAATAGCCCCGCTCCAATCATCACCGAAGGATTTGATGTGCTGGTGCATGATGTAATTGCCGCTATGGCAAGAGCGCCGTCCCTCAGTTTTATTTCTTGCGAGTCAATATTGATTACGGTCTCTCTTGGAGCCGGAGACTTGCATCCACCGCCCTCGTTATGCCATGCCTCATTGTAGGAAGAAGAAGATTTCTCCCTGCTTGACGCTATAAATGCTGATATGTTCTTCTTAAGTTCATTCAGGGGTATTCTGTCCTGCGGCCTTGAAGGACCGGCTAATGACGGGACGACTTTTGATATGTCGAATTCAAGAACTTCCGAATATTCAGGCTCCTCGTTTCCGTAATAGAATAGCCCCTGCTCTTTTGAATATGCCTCCGCCAGCAGCGCGGCATCTCCGCGGCCGGTCAGCCTGAGATAGGCGATCGTCTCTTCATCAACGGGAAAGAAGCCGGTTGTTGCTCCGTATTCAGGCGCCATATTCGCAATCATCGCCCTGTCAGCAAGAGACATGTTCTTGACACCTTGACCGAAAAATTCCACGAACTTGCCGACCACCTTATGCTTCCTGAGAAATTCGGTTATTGCAAGCACAAGATCGGTTGCTGTTACATTCTCAGAAAGAGCGCCCGAAAGCCTGACGCCTATGACTTCAGGGATAGTCATATAATAAGGTTGTCCCAACATAACAGCCTCAGCCTCAATGCCGCCCACTCCCCATCCAAGAACTCCGAGGCCGTCTATCATTGTAGTATGCGAGTCAGTGCCTATGACAGTATCCGGGAAAGCCGTAAATTTGCCGTCCCTCTCTTCAGTCATAACGGCATTAGATATATGCTCAAGGTTTACCTGATGAATTATCCCTGCCCCGGGTGGAAAGACCCTCATGTTCTTGAAAGACTTCTGCGCCCATTTCAGGAGCGTGTATCTTTCAATGTTCCGTTCATATTCAATATCCATATTCTTCGTCACGGCGTCAGATGCCCCGTAGTGGTCCACCTGAACAGAATGGTCAATAATGAGATCAACAGGCACAAGCGGATTGATCTTCATGGGATCTCCGCCAAGTTCAGCCATCGCGTCTCTCATGGCGGCAAGATCAACAACACACGGCACGCCTGTGAAGTCCTGCAAAATAACCCTTGACGGATAATACGCGATCTCCTTCAGTTCATCGTATCTTCTCTTCCAGTTCGCTATCTCTCTCACGTCCGCTTCGCTGATCGTGCTTCCGTCCATATTCCTGAGCAGATTCTCAACAAGCACTCTGATGCTGAAGGGCAATCGGGAGATATTTGCGATCCCTTTTTCTTCAAGCTTTTTTAATCTAAAGATCGTGTATCTCTTTCCTTCAACTTCAATTATCCCTTTTGAACCAAATCTCTCCATATAATTCCCCTTCCTAAGTTCTTTGTTCTCTCCATTCTTTTAAATGATTCTCAATAAACTCTATTATCTTATTATGCTCCTCCGTGCCTCTATCTTTGACCATGAGAGGTTCTCCGAATGCAAAACGCACAGTGAGCGACGGATCTATTCTGCCGAAGTCTTTAAATATCTTTCCATAACCCCATGCGTCTGTCTTTAACGCTATTGGAATTACGGGTACGCCTACTCTCTTCGCGAGCTTCACACCTATAGTATTGAATTTTTCAGGCTCAAAAGTGATTGACCTCGTAGTCTGCGGAAATACGACAATGGATTTGCCTTGCTTCAGTTTCTGCTCGCCTTCTTTTAAGACCGTTATCAGGTCTTCGCGCGCGTTTGTCCTGCCTAATACTATCGGGTTTGTTGAGATCATCACATGCCTGAATACAGGGTACTTCACAAGGCTCTCTTTGATTATGAATATTATATCCTTAAACGGAAGAAGCATGACCGGAAGGAGCAGAGTTTCAAGCGTGCTCATATGATTGGCAACAAATATACAGGATCCTTCCACTTCTTTGACATGCTCGATCCCTATCATCTCAATCTTAACTCCTACACTCTCTATCGCGTGGAGAATTTCCTGACTGCTTTCTGACCATTCAACTCTGCCGTGCATGTTGCGCTTGGCAATACGACTCGTTTTGTAAATTATGATTATTGCCTTACAGTAGAAACTGACTGTAGGAAATGCCTTTGAAAAAAGCGATATTCTTCGCTCTTTCGTTTTATATTCCGGACTCATGTCCAGCATTCTTTTCATTGTATTGGCTGATACTCCTTTAGCCACTGACTTCTATAACTAAGAAGTAAGAAGTGGGAACTAAGAACTATGAGGTTTTTCTTTACTTCTCAGTTCTAAGTTTTTAGTTCTAAGTTCTTATTTTTTCTTGGAAGAAATTATAGCATTTTCCGTATATCTGCTATCTCTTTCGCGAAATCCGCAAGTGTTTCATCGCGCGCGCCAAAGATTACGTAGTTCTTGTATTCATGAAGTCTCTTTAAAATATCTTCTCTCGCCATAACAACTTCCACAGAGCCTCCTCTTGCCTTAATGCCGTAGGCAAGGTCATGACTCGATATTTCTTTACTCACAGTCCCGCCAGCGTAAAAGATCGGCAAAAGAATCAGATGGTCTGACGTGCGCAGGTTTTTTGCAAATACATCTATATATTCATCCTTCATCATCAAAGTTGGAGCATATCCGTGCGGCTGGAATATATAACAGATATTCTCTCTTATCTTTTGAACAGTCTGCATGAGTGAATATATTTTATGAGGGTTATGCGCGTAATCGTCAATTACAAGTCCGTGCTCGTCATTCAGGTAAATGTCAAAGCGTCTCTCTATCCCTCTAAATTTCGGCAATACTTCGGCAATCCGCTCTAATGGAATTTTAAATTCTGAAAGCAGGGCAATACATGAAAGCGCGTTAAGAAGATTATGCCTGCCGGGAAGAGATAAGCTGAACCTTATTTTGTTCAGTGAAAAATCAGTGCTGAAGTGCATATAACGTATGTCATGCGCTCTATATTCTGACGGCTTCTCTATTGAAAAAGTAATAGTATCTCCACCGGTTACCATGCCAAGGTTCTCATCATCAGCATTCAATATCACCATCCCCGATGTATTATTTATTAATTCCCGAAACATGTCTGCGGTCTTGTCTATCGTGTGGTGATCAAGGGCAAGATTTAGTATGATCGAATGCTCCGGTTTGTAGTTAACGATGGTGCCGTCAGACTCGCACGCCTCGATTATGAGGTACTGAGAATCTCCTGTGAGATAATTGCCCTGATTTGATGATGACTTGAACTGCTTCACCCGTCCGCCTCCGATGAAGTTAGGACTGAATCCGAGTTCCTTCATAAGAAAGGCAAGGAGTCCCGAAGCAGTTGATTTGCCGCTTGTGCCTGAGACAGCTATTGTCTTAAATGAAGCTGATAATTCTGAGAGAAATTCAGGCCTTGTCTTGACAGGAATTCCAAGTGATGTTGTTCTTATAAATTCCGGTTGATCATGTTCAACAGCCGTGCTGAATACCGCAAGATCAAAAGTATCATCAATGCCGCTTCCGTCCTGCGGAAAGATATTAATGCCTTTTAATTGAAGCGTCTTTTTGAGCGGATGATCAGGGTTCTTATCAAACAGCCTGTCCGAACCCGAAATAATATGACCCTTATCAGCCATAAAACCAGCAATAGCCGAAACCCCGCTCCCGCCTATGCCGGAAAAGAATATTTTTAATTTACCGTTTTTCAATTGCTTAACTATTATTGTTCTTCAGGCATTTGTTTACCGCAGATTTCAAAGCAAGGTAGACGTTAAAATCCGTCAGATTATTGCTTTTCATAAATTATGCCGCTGCGGTATATTAATAAATATTGATCTTCCCTGTGATAAAACCACAGGAAATCTAATGCAATGAATTTTATTATTACATTCGCTCGTTATACTCCGTGACAGAGACCACGGAGTAAACACTCGCTTTTCATGCATCATTATACCGCAGTAACTCTTCTCAAACAAGGCAAACACCCCAGTTTTCTGCCAATTTTGCTTGACATAATAATAAGGCAAGGAATAAACTTTATCAAAATGCAGAATAAACATAAAAATGAATGTTAGCCCTAAGGAAAATGACATGACGGATGCAAAATCAGAAATAATTTCGGAAATCATACGAGTGTCAAATCATGTTGCGCCGGAACCGCTTACTCAACGTGTATTCAAAAGAAACAGCAAGATATCAGATTCAAAGCTCAGATATTATTTCGGGACATTCAACAAAGCTGTTCAAGCCGCTGGTCTTACGCCAAACCCCATTAATATCCCAGTGTCCGGATACCAGAAAATTGATGATGACATCTTGTTGAAGGATCTGGGACGATTATGGCAAGAACAGGGCAGGCGACCAACGGAAGCTACGATAAGCTCAAACGGCACATATAGTCCAAGACCTTACCGTGTCAGATGGGGCTCGGTTGCTAAAGCTCTGGTTGAATTCGAGAGGCGATTTCCAGACAATGTTCCGTCATCTGCGCCGGGATCGGAAGTGTCGGCCGGAGCCCATGTTACAAAACCGCTCGTGATTCCAGAAACCCATAAGCCGAAAGCTAAAGCGCCGTCACGCCGGCTTCTTTTTGGCGAACCAATCGATTTTCGCGGCTTACGTTATGCGCCAATAAACGAGCAAGGCGTTGTTTATCTGTTCGGAATGGTTAGCCGTGAACTTGGTTTTCTAATAGAGAGCGTCAGAACCGACTTCCCTGATTCAGAGGGTAAAAGATGCACATCGCTAAACGGCACCACTTGGGAGCATGTCCGTATCGAATTCGAGTATAAGAGCTCAAATTTCAACGAACACGGTCATGACCCGGAACAATGCGATCTCATTGTATGCTGGCTGCACGATTGGGCGGAATCGCCGCTTGAGGTGCTGGAGCTTAAGTCCGAACTCCGAAAGCTGTCTTCAAAATGAAAAAAGAAAAAGCGGGGCTAACAAACCAATCCAGCGGCGTTATGCAAAGTAATAAGGTTGTGAAATTCGATAAACGAGATAAATGAAATATCAGCATTGTGAATTAAATGAATTGGGCTGGAGCGAATGGTTCGGGCAAAGAGTAGAATGCAAACCAACGGATTCTATCGCCCGCGTTGCGGCTGTCGATCGTGATCTGTTATTACTCGTAGACCAGACAGGCCCTTTCAGAGCAAAGCTGGCCGGCAGCTATCTGCACCGCCATCGCCTGTCCCATGAGCTGCCCTGCGTGGGCGACTGGGTGTGCGTAGAGAAGCAGCCAGGCGGCGGCTTTGGGGTGGTCCACGCGCTTCTGGAGCGAAGGACTTCGCTGCGCAGAAAGTCGGCGGGGAACGTCATCGAGTATCAGATGATAGCGG
>JBFLVX010000011.1:0-29300 GCA_040758255.1 Nitrospirota bacterium | reverse complement strand
TGTTCTTTCAAGTCCGAAAATATCCACCATGAATAACCAGAAGGCTGTTATAAAACTCACCACAAAAGAGGTATCGTGGGTAACCAACAGCTACTTAAATGCTGACGGGACTATTCTCCAGTCATATACAAGCCCGCAGATTGATGAAGTAGGTCTCTTTCTCGATGTAACCCCCCAGGTCGACGACTTAGGGAAGATAACCATGCAGATACACCCGAGCATATCAGAGAAGACCAAAGATTCATTATCCCCTGACGGCAAGAGTACAAAGCCGGTTATTGATGTGCGTGAACTGGATACAATGATTAAGGCCGAGAACGGCCAGACTATAGTAATCGCAGGGCTTATAACTGACAAGATAACCGAAACAGTGCGGAAGGTTCCACTGCTGGGAGATATACCTTTTTTCGGCACAATATTCAGGCAGACAATACAGGACAAAAGGAAGTCGGAACTTGTCATATTCCTGACGCCATACATCTTAAACAACAAGTCTATCGAGGACATAAAGATAGAGCACGAAGAAAGATTAAAGAAAGCAGGCAGGCCGTTTGAAGATATCCCGGAATTAAAGCGGAAAGTTAATTCTTTTTAAAAAATATTTTTTAGAGCCACAAAAAAGGAGGGGCGGATTAATCGCCCCTCCTTTTTTTAGTAATAAGGCAGAATTTACTTAATCCTTGCTCCTATATCATCATTATCAAGGGCAGTTGCGTTTGCATTTGTGTCAAGGTTACCATTCGGTCCTGCTGATATGATCCATACAGGTACCCCCGCTGCTGCACCAAAACTATCAGCGTTAATTACATATTGATTTCCCCATGGATCCGCACTCGTGCTCGGCAAATATGGGCCTTTCCAGTTATTATAGCAGCCGGTACCGTCAAGCATAAGGTGGCTGTCAATCGTGGTGGAAGAAGTGTTGTCCCATCCATTTGCACCAAGACCAGTGGGAACGTTGCCACCACCCGTTAACAACGTTAAACTAGCAACACATGTCCCATCCATCGCAGGCCACTGGGCAGTATCTTTTTTAAATACAAGTATGGCAGATGCAATCGACCGGATATCAGCGCTTGCTCGTGTTGTCCTTGATTCATCAATCTCCTTCAGGATCATCGGTATCAATACCCCTGCAAGTATGGCTATGATCCCTGCAACAACAATTACCTCAATCAATGTAAAACCCTCGTCCCGTCTCTTCCTCATTCTAAGCCCTCCTTTTTTTGATAAAATACTCTTTATAATATAGCTTCAATGTTCATTATACCGCAATTTCTTACAAATGCAAGAAAAAAATTCGCAAAAATCTAATATTTTTAACTATATCATTTGGGGGATAATTATGCCGTATTTTTGAAAGCTTAAATGATAGCAGCAAGGCAGCCTTTAAATCACGTGTGGAACCTTCAGCTTCCCTAAGAGCTTCTTGATCTCTTCAGGCATTGAGGTGCCCTTCATGGTCTCTGCAAGGTAGGAACTTGTTGCGATTATGTGAATAACCTTGATCATGAACTCGCGCTTCTTCTCGGTCATTGAGTCAAGCGTGTCAAGTTTGTGCATGTAATACACTCTTGCCGCCCTTCCAAGTTCATCAGTCACTTCCTGAATTGTCATGCTCTTGGGCTTGACCACCGGCTCGACAAGATTGTATCTGCTGTAGTCTTTTGTCACAACAAAGTCCTTAAGCTCAGGATATATCTCCGAATAAGGCCATGGGGCTATGGCAAGGAAGAACGCAAGGTCAGGATTATAATACTTGGCAAGCTCAACCGTCTCTCTCATGCTCTCAACAGTATCATCAGGCATACCGAGCACAAAGGAGGTCTCAGTCACTATATCCTGCGCGTTTATCAGGTCAAGCGCGCGCTTTGATTCTTCGACCTTGATATTCTTTTTGAATTTATCAAGCGACGCCTGTGAGGTTGATTCAACGCCTAAATAAATATGGTCCACAAGCGCGTCCCTGTATTTCCACATAATATCTTCATCACGGATTATGTCATCAACGCGTGTCTCAAGAAGCAGTTTAGTGCC
This sequence comes from Nitrospirota bacterium, assembly GCA_040758255.1. Lineage (GTDB taxonomy): Bacteria > Nitrospirota > Thermodesulfovibrionia > UBA6902 > UBA6902 > JACRPZ01. The sequence goes on along the minus strand of JBFLVX010000011.1, from coordinate 27,263 downwards.
AACATTTCTCTCTATAAGCAGATCCAGTATCTTCTCCCACCTACTCCTTGATAACGTGGGCGTCTCATCCGCAAGCATCACAACATTTACGCCGTAAGTGTCTCTAAGATGCTCCAGCTCCGCCACAAAGTTCTCAGCGCTCCTGCCCCTCCAGTTGCGCTCCCAGAAGAGTTGCTGAGAGCAGAAACTGCACTGCTGATTGCATCCCCTTGAGGAGCTTACTATCGCAAGACGGGAATCCTCCATCGCCTTATATTTATAAATAGGCCAGTCAATCAGGTCCCATGCCATAGGCAGGCTGTCAAGATCATGAATGAACGGCCTCTGAGCAGTTGCTGTAATTTCACTGTTATCCCTATACGCAATGCCTTTGACATTTGAGAGACTGCCGCCTGATGAGAGAGCGTTCATAAGCTCAACAATCGTCTCCTCGCCCTCTCCGCGGACTATATAATCTACATGGTCATTTTCTCCAAGCACCTCTTTATAAAGAAATGTGGGATGTACATTGCCGATGACAGTGATAATCTCCGGATCAATATCCTTGGCAAGCTTAAGAAGTTTAAGCGCCTCCACTATCTCAGCGGTAAAGGCGGTGGTGGCTACAACATTCGGCTTTTCATCCCTTATCCTCTTTTCAATCTCATCATATTTATGCCAGTGGCTCATTGCATCATATATGATCGGGGCATATCCCGCAGCCCTGAGGCTGCCTGCTAAGTAAACAAAGCCCACATTAAGCCACACACCCGCAGACTCCACCACTCCTGAGTGATACGGAGGCGTGATAAGCATGATTTTATGTATCTTTTTCATAAGTTTATTATTTTACGCAATTTCAATACCATAGAGCAAACCTTTATTCATACATCAATCAGAAGACCATGATATACTGCCACCATATCCCGAGACCGAAGATAAGAAGAAGAAAGATATGTTTGAAAATTAGCATCTTCCTGCGCACCCGTTCGGCATCCGTACCATAAACATTGTCAACATAGGTAAATGACCTCCCTGCTCCAGTTGCGAATACTGTCAGAACGCAGACAATCCCTGCCCAGAAGATCTGCTTTTTCAGGCCGAATATGATGACATGGACTTCTGCGGAAAAGACCTGCCTGCTGAGCCAATAGATGCCAAGAACAGTCGCCGCCCAGCAGCCTGCGGCAAAATCATGAATAAATCCAATAACTATTGTCAGAGCCTTTTTCATACTTTGAAACACTGCGTAGTGTCATTTAATTATAGCACGAAAGGAAATCGGCAGGGTTTTCGGAAACCAGACAATAATTAAGCTCTCTTTGCGGTTTTCCGGCCATTTTTGTTGAAGATCGCAAAGCGACTGATTTTAAAGATACTTAGTTACTGTCCAAATTACCCCGATACTATATTTAATGCTCTCCCGAAATTTTATGGACGACGCTTCTGGGAAGTATAGCGCAAGACAGCTTATTTCACCAATCCTGAAACCAAATCTCTCATCGTGTAAGCGCGCGTATCCTCGTCTCGGCATACGGACGCGCTTCAGCAAGTTCATAACCTGGCACAGAGAGAAAACGTCTAAAATCTGCGGCCGCTTCCTCCTGCCTTCCGAGATTTTCCATTGCTATCCCCCGGTTTAATAGCGCTTCTTTATCTAAAGGATAAATGCCCAATGCAATCGTATAGTAATAGACCGCTCCTTCGGAATCTCCTCGAGCCAGCCGGATATACCCTAACTTGGTATGCACCCCCGGTGGAAGAATTGGCCTAAGGGCAAGGACTTTTTCAAATTCCTCTTCCGCCATTTTAAGATTCTGCTCGTCCTCCCTGTCAAGGTTAAAATAAGCCTCTCCCAACCCCGCATGGGCAAAGAAATTATCCGGATATTGCTTAACGAATCGCGTGAATAGAGTTATATCGCTTTGCCAATCCATATTGCGCCTTGCCGTTAAACCGGCCAAAATTATGAGGAACAGCGCTGTCGCGGTAACACCGATCTTCCGCGCAGTCTCGCGGGAAGGGAAGAGCCTGACAGCCTGATCGGCAGTAATAAGCCAAAGCCCGATTGCGGGAATATAAATATACCTCTCAGCCATAGGGGCGCTTGGGAACCAGACAATGCCGCTCACCGGCAGATAGAATGCAACAAGCCATGCAAGGCCAAACAGCGCCGCCCGGCTGCGTCCCCGCGTAAAGAGCCAGAAAAGGATGCCTATAATGCAAAGCCACTCAGCAGCGAGCGGCAGGGCTATAGATTTAAGGTCTTCAGGTATCATGTACCGCGGACTGAGCGCTGCAGGCCAGATTACTGCAAGAAGATAGCGGGGAATGATATATAAATTATCCAAAAGCCGTACTGAGAGTTCCGGGATCTTGTAGATACTCTGAAGCTTATCAGAACCGAAGCCCGGAATTATAGCGTTTTGGATGCCGAAGTGCGAGAGCGTTATCCACCGCATGATAAGATAGCACACAGCGGCTGCCAAATACGGAGACAATCTCAAGACTGACCGCGATTTCGAGCGAGGCACATCACCGCGCAGCGGAGCAATCTCTTGCACTATGATGAACGGCAATACAACTATGGCTGCCTCCTTTGAAAACATCCCCGCAAGAAAGCATAACGCGCCTGCGATGCCGTAGAAAAGATTATGCCGGATAACGCTTCTGTAATGGAGCAGATATGCCGCAAGTATCAAAAAGCAGGCTAACATTGTATTGCGGCCTCCTGAAATAAAATCTACCGCTTCCGTGTTTATCGGGTGAAGAGCGAAGAGGAGCCCTGCCAATAGCGCTGTATACCGGTTCCCGATGAGCAGAAAGGCAAGACGATAGACCAAGAATGCGTTAACAGTATGCAGAAGGATATTGATAAGATGCATCATGGAAGGGTTGAAGCCATACAGCCTTCCCTCCATAAGAAACGTCAGGAGAGTCAGAGGCCTGTAATAGGGCAGCAGTTCATAATCCCTGCCGACATCAATGCTCTTGAAGAGAGTAAAAGGAGAACCGAGAAGCGCCGGATTGGTAAGTATAATATTAGTATCGTCCCATACAAAGCCGTTCCCAAGAGAGTTAGCGTAAAGAAGGAACGCGATGGCCGCGACTATGAGGCCGGCAAGAATATCTTTTCTCCCCTCTATAAACATGATATTATCATAGTGACGGTGAAATGAGGTAGTCAAGTGAATTACAATGTCAGCAGCAGCGTAACATACACAATACAGCGCCTTTCTTTTACAATCCCCGTTGTTTGGGGCAAGCCAGTTCGTAAGCTCACTTATGCATATGGTTATCTGCTAAGTTAATTTTTTTGCCTGATATGCAAACTTAGGAATTTGTTAATCGCTTCCGCAGCCAAGGCATGCGCTCGTTCGTTAGGATGTGCGTCGTATGGATTGACCGTGAGCTTCTCCGGCGCGTACGATTGAAAAACATCAAGAAGGTCCAGATGCGGAACTCCCTGCGTGCTCCAAAAATTCGCAAGCTGTTTGTGAACGCTCTGGAATTCATAATTCTGCCACAGAGAATGCATGAATGGGAAAGTAACCACCAGCAACTTTCCACCGCGCGCCTCCACCTCTTTCGTAATCTCCAAAAGTGTGTTTTGCTGTATCTCCCATATGGATGCATCCTCGTACGCCGCAAGTGTGAAATCGAAATAATTCATCACACCTGGAAGGCGGGCGCGTTTCCATCGAAAATATAGGGTGTTAAGAAGATAACTCTGCGCGGCCAGATAAGGAGGTTTCAGGCTGTATATCGCATTGTAACTTTCTTCCCACGCCGGCATAACCTTGGATATGTCATTCAACACATAAACTAACAGCACGTTGTCAAAATAATACTCCGGCGAAACTGTTTTGAGAAAATCTGCCTCATCAATTGAGTCGAACCCATTAAAGCCAAAGACTTGTATTTCCCAATCCGGGCGTAAAGCGCGGATGCGGTTTGCAAAACGCTTCTCCACATCAGTAATCCCGTGCCCCGCGGTGAAGGAGTCGCCAAGAAACGTGATTCTCGGCTTTTCCGTATTTTTATATTGGAGATACTCTATGGAGTCCCTTATCCCCCAAGAGTTTAAATGATAGTGCTTGTTATACCAGGCTTGCCCTGTTAGCGTTTGAGTGAAGGAGTCGGACTGATCATACAGAAAACGGAAGTATATCTCTCCTCCTGACAAAAAAAAAGCTGCCAAAAAGAGGAACAGCGCAACATTGCCGGTGAAAAGCCAATAATTAATTTTGCCCTGCTGTACATCACGGCGTTTCCTGAAACAAAATAAAAAGATAATGCCAAATACGAAAGGCAAAACACAGAAGCTGATAAGAAGAAGGTTCTCAAATTTCATTAGAACCTTCCCCGCCTTTAAACGATTGGAAGCATACGGAATAGAAGTAAAGAGCCGGTATCTCTCGGAAAGGCGATTTCATTGTTTGTTTTCCTCTGCATCCCGCATACGCGAAAGCTCTCGCAACCGTTCTTCCGCATAGGGACGCAGCACACAGCGCAGGCTCGTAATCTCCCCTTCCCATCCTAATGGAGATTGACACCATTCAAATCCCTTAACGTTCATATTGCGCAAGTTCCATTATTTTTTTCAGCATATTCATTTGAGCCCGGAACGTTATTATATGTGGGGATAGTCAGATAAAACTGGTAATCCGCGAGCGCTTCTTTATATCTGCCGAGCTTCTCGTATGCAATCCCCCGGTTTATTCTCGCGTCTCTGTCAAAAGGAAAAATTGCAAGAGCCTCTGAATAGTAATACACCGCCCCCTCGAAATCTCCTTTTTCCAGTTTGATGTACCCCAATGGCGTGTACACCGATTGCATGGTATGATCCAGTGCAAGCGCCTTTTCAAATTCTTTCTCAGCCAGTTCGAGGTCATGTTCGCCTCGTCTCTGAATGTATGCGCTTCCAAGATGCAGATGTCCCCAGGGATTTTCAGGATACTGCTCGGCAAGCCGGGAAGTAAGCGTGATGTCGTTTCTCCAGTCCATATTGCGCATTACAGTAAGCGAAGCCAAAACCAGCAGAAGTACGCATATGAATATCGTGCCGTACCTTCGGGCCGATGATGCGGTTGGCGCAAACCTCACTGTGTGATCGGCAGCAATCATCCAGAGGCCGATAGCCGGAATATACAGAAAACGGTCTGCCAGCGTGACGCTCGAAAAATAGAAGAGGCCGCTCACAGGAAGCCAGAAAAGAGCAAGCCATGAAAGCCCGAAAAGCCCTGTCTTGCTCCTGCCACGTCTTAAGAGCCATGCAAGCGCCGCAATTATTGAAAGCCATCCGATAAAGAGCGGCAGGGCATATAAGTTGAAATCATCCGGCACTTCATAACGGGGACTTAATGCTGCAGGCCAAACTATGGTTAAGATATAACGAGGAACTATATATATGTTGTCAAGCAGCCTCTCCGCAAGGCCAGGTATAATGTATATGCCATTAAGGTTTTGCTCACCGAAATCTGGCACTATGCCGCGCTGGATGCCAAGCCTTGAAAGTGTCTGCCATCGCATGAAAAGATAAACAAATGCTGCCACGGCATACGGAGAAAGGCGCAAGGCCGATTTGAGCCTCTCACCGGATAAGCCTTCTTTGATATTAGGAATCTCCAGAAACAGGATAAAAGGCAGTACCATCATCGCCATCTCCTTTGAAAAAAGCCCTGCCAGAAAGAGCGCAGCGCCAAATAAGGCAACTTGAAATCTGCTCTTTAATACAGCCCTTCTGTGAATCAGCACCGCTGCAAGAATAAAAAAACAGGCTAACATGGTGTTTCTGCCGCCTGAGAGAAAATTTACACCCTCCGTATGCACCGGATGGACAGCGAATAAAAGTCCCGCCAGAAGCGCTGCTTTCTGGTCGTTTAAAAGAGCTATGCCAAGGCGATAAACAAGAAATGCGTTCACTGCATGAAGTAAAACATTGAAGAGGTGCATCATGAAAGGGTCAAAGCCATGCAGCCGCTCCTCGATAAGAAACGTAAGATATGTCAGAGGACGGTAATACGGCGAGAGCTGCGTATCGCTGGTTGTGTCAATAGTATTGAAGAGCGAGACCGGCGCGGCGCGGAGAACGGAATTATTGAGGATAACGCTGTGGTCGTCCGAGACAAAACCGTTGCCTGTAGAGTTTGCGTAAACAAGAAATGCTATGGCTGCAATTAGCAGGCCAAAATATTGTTCTCTTTTTTCTTCTCTAAAGAGGAAAACCGCGGCAATATCACGACTAAATATGTTCATTTCCCTGCTCTACTTGCTCTTTTCCTTCTTCTTAACCTGCTTCTCCGACCGAAGTCCCGAGGGATGGTCCGCAAGCTTCTGCTTCTTCTCCTCTTCGGCATACCATTCCAGCGGGCGCTCTGTCTGATCCTTGAATGCGCCGAGAGATCTATCCCTCTCGTCAGCAGCCTCGGCATCAGCCTGCGCTACGAGTATCTCGTCCACAACCTGCGGGCATGACGCGACAGAGCCGGGCCTCGCCTCTATCTCCTCACGCACGCTCGGTTCCGCCTTCGGGTCTTTTGCCATCTGCATCTTAAGGTCTATAGTGAAATGCACATACTTCTCAAGCATGCGGAAGATTGCCGAATCTCCCATCGGGCTCGCAGGCTCCTCATCAGGAAGCGGCGATACCTTGCCGCCCTCGATCTTGGCGCGTCCCACCATCTCGCAGCCGCGTCCGTCATCAGTGGTATAGCCGAGGTTATCGGTGATGACTGCAAGGACTGTCGGCACATTGGCAAGATCCCAGTGCGCGAGCAGCCCGACCTCTCCGTCAGGCAATGGCCTCAGATCGTCAATGCTCATGGCCCTCACACGCGACCACGGCGGAACAGGCCTCGTACGCTTGCGCGGAGGCAGCCCCTTCGCGTAACGGCGAAGAGAGTCGTCAAAAAGGTTTGTGGCTGTCTCAGCTTCACCCAGCACATTTACACAGTGGGAATCCGGTATGTTAAGTATCTCCTTCACCATCCCGTAATAATCCTCGCGGCTCACGGGACCGAACCTGCCGCGGTATCCTCCGCCGTCGCATATGCGGCTTCCGGGCGGAAGACAGAACTTCATCTTCTTTCTGCGGCACGCCTGAAAGAAGTACACATACGCGGACGTGGCACCTATAAGAGCCACCGGCACGCCGCCCGCTTCAGACTCTCTGAGCGCCTTTAAAAGTTCATTGATATGAATCCCGGATTTGCCAAGCAGAAACAGACTGTCGGGAGTGCCAAAGTTCCGGCGCGTCTGATCCATGCCTATAGCCATGCCCATTGACGGCGCAAGCTCAGGGCTCGGCGCAAGGATAAGTATGCGGCAGCGCTTCCCTTCCTCAAAATCAGGAAATAGGTACGATCCTGTCATAGTGCGGTTCGCTGCAAACACGAGACGCTTGCCGTCCTCATCACGGAAGATGCGGCCTCGCTGTGTCAGGCTGGTTGTCCCTCCTGTAAGGCATGACATAACAGACTGCTCCAGAGGAAAGGATGCGACAAGGTGCGTCTTGAACATATCGTTATAGACCATCGGAACATCTTCCCATCTGGAGATGTCGCCCGGCTTCACCTTCTTTGCATCGCAGAACTCACGGAATATCTTGTTGTTCTCATAGTGCATGGCGAACATCCTCATGCAATAATCATTAAAATCCAGGATCTCTGCATCAACCCCTGCTTCTATAAATCTAAGAACATCTTCCGTAAGCTGATGCCTCTCATTATCATTATATTTACCGGTCATAATAACCCCCTTAAGCCTGTATTTCTTAATAAAAAATCATGTTTTCAATACATTTTTGTTAATAAATACATTTTTGTAGGTAAAGCCTGTTTATTAGGCCTTTAACCTCATCTCATTTACCGCATCTTTTGAAGCCTTCCATTTATTATATGCAATCTTCATGCCGCTTCGCACCGGGATCTGTGACATGAGCGAAAGTATATGGGCATGGGGAAAACTTGCGAACGGAACTTTGAACATATGACGCAAGACCCGCGGCAAGCTCAGCAGTTCAAGCGAGCTTTCATAAAACTTCTCTTCCCGCACTTCAGGCGTCATTGCAGGGTCAGGATGCTCAAACAGGGCATATGCGCCGGTGTAATATTCCCAGCCTAATTCTTTAAAGATATAAGGTTCGTACTGCTCGCGAAGCTTTGTCGCCGGATACGGAACGACCAGAGACGGATGCATGCTGACCCCCAGCCTCTCAGCAACATCAATGGAGCGTTTAAAGTCCTCAAGCGAATCATGGCGGCTGCCTAACATGTAGAAGAGCGATACATCTATGCCGTTGTCTTTAAGCGTCTTTACTGCGCGCTCACGGTCAATGCCTATCTTGCCTCCCGCGGAGAACTCTCTCAGCCCCTCGTCGGAGATTGACTCCCACCCTACCCATAGAGAGAGGAGGCCGCTCTCCCTCGCGGCTTTCAGCATGGCAGATCCTTCAGGCTCAAGCACTGGCCTGAGACTGCCGAAACCCATCCACCTCTTTCCGCTTCCTCTGAGCGCGTTGAACAGGTCTATCGCGCGCTGAGCCTTGCCCGCCCACCAGATGTTTTCGTCTCCGTTTATATACATCTTTTCCGGAATAGCCGCTACATCGCGCACAACGTGTTCAATAGGCCTAAAGCGTATCCTCGGCCCGTAAAAAGGCTTGACTGAACAGAATGTGCAGTTATAAGGACATCCGCGCGAGGTATTAACAATCCTGAACTGATGTTTGCGCCCGCCTTTCAACAAACCATAAAGGGGTGTCGGAAGGTCATCAAGGTCTATCTGTTCGCCGCGGTAAAACGGTTTTAACGCTCCCGCCCTAAAATCGCGTAGAACCTCAGGCCATACTGATTCAGCCTCTCCTATCACTACGGCATCACCGTGAGATTTCGCCTCCTCAGGCATGGCGGAAGCATGCATGTTGCCAAACACCACTTTAATTCCGCGCGCCCGAAGCTTCTCGGCTATTTTGTATCCCGGCACGGCTGTGGGAGTCAGGATACTTATAGCGGCAAGGTCACAATCCAACCGGTCAATTGCATTGGGATCAGCGCTTGCGCTGATAAGTTCAATCTCAATATCAGGATCAGCCCTTCGGGTAAGTGCTGCAAGATATTCAAGGCTTGGCGGCGCCACCGGGGTCCAGCCGAAAGGCAGGGGGGGGAAGATTATACAAAGTTTCATAATCAGCGTTCAGCCATTAGTTGTATAATTTTCGCTTCTTCATTTTCATTAATGTCGTCAACATGCTTTCTATTTCACCTTCTATTCAGACAGGCCATCATGATCGAAAGACCTTTATAAACATAATACCTACTTTTTCTTAAGAAATTCAATAAATTTGCGTACAAGGGGGTAATCGGGTTTGAGAGCCAGTACTATTTTAAATTCTTTTATAGCCTGATCATTTCTGCCCTGACTCATGTATGTGCTTCCGAGATTATAATGTGCCTTAACATAATCAGGGTTAAGCCTTATCGCGGTCTTATACTCGTTAATAGCCTCATCGGTTCTGCCCTGATCCGTCAAAGCAACCCCAAGGTTATAATGAGGCCGTGCCTTCTCCGGGCTTCCCTCTACGGTATTACCCCATAACTTTACGCCGTCATTCCATATATCATTTCTTGCATATGCAGCGACCGACAGCGCCAGCGCCACCGCAAGCATTGCATATATAACCGCCTTTTTTGCATATACACCCCTCTCTCTCCATCTCTCCGTTCCTGCTTCGATAGCGGATGTCAATGCCATGAAAAAACCAACGGACGGAAGATAAACCCTGTGCTCAAAAATTAAATCTACTATAGGAATAAAACTTGATTCAACGGAGAGTGTTATAAAAAACCAGAAGATGCCAAAGGAGATAAGCCGAAAATAAATCAGCATGTGACAGTTGGAAGTTGGAAGGCTGAAGACAGGAGGCCGTGAACGGTAAAACAGCCGGATCCCAAGGGCCAAGATAGAGAAGAGCAAAAGAAATGATAAAAACACTCCCGGCTCAAAAAAAGAATTGTAGGCAGGATAGTCATAATCAAGATTCTGGTTCACCGGGACGAATAAAAGCCGTATGTATGTAACTATTACCCTGAATTGTGTAAACAGATAATCCGTTCTTGAAATAGTTGTATCAATTCTCGTTGCGTCAGATGCATCGCTGATTAAATCTCCAAGAGGTTTACCCGTGCTTACGTTTATTATTGTTAAAGGTATGATCAGCATTGTAAGGATAAGAGGGATCAGAGTGATGATCCTTTTTTTGAATTTACCGTCAAAGAAGATAAATTCATAAAGCGTGATGATGACCGGAAGGGTGAATGCGATCTCCTTGCTCTTCATGGAAAGGGCAGCGGAGAAAACTGATGATAAATAAAAAAGATAACGGCTCCCGGAATTTGGGGTCCCTTCCGCTCTTCTGAACTTTATATACATAACAAGCGAGAGGAGATAGAAAAGAGTCGCAAGCGATGTGACCCTCTGCCATATGTATGTAACCGCCTCTGTCTGGATTGGATGGACGGCAAAGAATAATGCTGAAAAAACTGCGGTAAAGATCCCCATCTGCGCCTTTTGGCTGAAGAGGGGTACGGCCGGACTTTGCGGCGATTGTATGATCTTTAAAAAATAGGGAGTGTTAAATGTGAGCAACACAAACCAGTAAATTAATAGGGCGTTGATGATATGAACTGACAGGTTAAAGATATGATAACCTGTAACATCGAGACCGTGTATCTTATAGTTTATTGCAAAGCTAAGATAGCCTGCTGTTCTGCTTATGAGTAATTCATATACCCCGGCCTCCTTTGCTTTATCCATATCAATGAAGTACTGAAGGCTCTTAATCGTAGGATTCTCAACAACCATCACTTTATCATCAAACTCAAATGGAACCTTAAAGGTATTGGAGTAGGAAAGGATGCCGGCTATAACTATAAGCAGAATATGAAAAATAGGCCTACTGTAAAATCGCATTACGGTATAAATATAACACTAATCAATTTAATGATTCCGATATTTTACTTCCTTTGAAGAAATTCAATAAATTTAAGAGCCATCGGAGCATGATTGGGACTGATCATCAGGAGGGTTTGAAATTCCCTTAATGCATCGCCAAATCTGCCTTTATCTATATAAGCAAGGCCGAGATTGTTACGGGCTTCCGCATAATCAGGTTTTAACCTCACCGATATTTCATACTCCCTTATAGCCTCATCTATCCTGCCTTGAGCAATATAAGCAATACCGAGATTATAATGTGCCTTAACATAATCAGGGTTGAGTCTTATCGCGGTCTTATACTCGTTGATAGCCTCATCGGTTCTGCCCTGATCTGCAAAAGCAACCCCAAGGTTACAATGCGGCCGTGCCTTCTCCGGGCTTCCCTCTACGGTATTACCCCATAACTTTACGCCGTCATTCCATATGTCATTTCTTGCATATGCAGCGACCGACAGCGCCAGCGCCACCGCAAGCATTGCATATATAACCGCCTTTTTTGCATATACACCCCTCTCTCCCCATCTCTCCGTTCCTGCTTCGATAGCGGATGTCAATGCCATAAAAAAACCAACGGACGGAAGATAAACCCTGTGCTCAAAAATTAAATCTACTATAGGAATAAAACTTGATTCAACGGAGAGTGTTATAAAAAACCAGAAGATGCCAAAGGAGATAAGCCGAAAATAAATCAGCATGTGACAGTTGGAAGTTGGAAGGCTGAAGACAGGAGGCCGTGAACGGTAAAACAGCCGGATCCCAAGGGCCAAGATAGAGAAGAGCAAAAGAAATGATAAAAACACTCCCGGCTCAAAAAAAGAATTGTAGGCAGGATAGTCATAATCAAGATTCTGGTTCACCGGGACGAATAAAAGCCGTATGTATGTAACTATTACCCTGAATTGTGTAAACAGATAATCCGTTCTTGAAATAGTTGTATCAATTCTCGTTGCGTCAGATGCATCGCTGATTAAATCTCCAAGAGGTTTACCCGTGCTTACGTTTATTATTGTTAAAGGTATGATCAGCATTGTAAGGATAAGAGGGATCAGAGTGATGATCCTTTTTTTGAATTTACCGTCAAAGAAGATAAATTCATAAAGCGTGATGATGACCGGAAGGGTGAATGCGATCTCCTTGCTCTTCATGGAAAGGGCAGCGGAGAAAACTGATGATAAATAAAAAAGATAACGGCTCCCGGAATTTGGGGTCCCTTCCGCTCTTCTGAACTTTATATACATAACAAGCGAGAGGAGATAGAAAAGAGTCGCAAGCGATGTGACCCTCTGCCATATGTATGTAACCGCCTCTGTCTGGATTGGATGGACGGCAAAGAATAATGCTGAAAAAACTGCGGTAAAGATCCCCATCTGCGCCTTTTGGCTGAAGAGGGGTACGGCCGGACTTTGCGGCGATTGTATGATCTTTAAAAAATAGGGAGTGTTAAATGTGAGCAACACAAACCAGTAAATTAATAGGGCGTTGATGATATGAACTGACAGGTTAAAGATATGATAACCTGTAACATCGAGACCGTGTATCTTATAGTTTATTGCAAAGCTAAAATAGCCTGCTGTTCTGCTTATGAGTAATTCATATACCCCAGCCTCCTTTGCTTTATCTATATCAATGAAGTATTGAAGGCTCTTAATAGTCGGATTGTCAACAACCATCACTTTATCATCAAACTCAAACGGAACCTTAAAGGTATTGGAGTAGGAAAGGATGCCGGCTATAACTATAAGCAGAATATGAAAAATAGGCCTACTGTAAAATCGCATTACGGTATAAATATATTTTCATGTGCTCAGTATTAAGTTTTCTGCTGACAGGCGCTTAATGCTCAATGCGGAACCCGGCATGGAACGTCTCTACTGTAAAAGGGATACCCCAATAACTGATGATCATCGCGGCAAGTGCGATCAGCGCGTACCATGCCAACTTTCTGCCGCGCCAGCCGAAGGTCGCCCTCAAATGCAGATATATACCGTATGTAAGCCATGATATAAGAGACCAGACCTCAACAGGGTCCCAGTTCCAGTAATTGCCTTTTACCTGATTAGACCAGAAGGCGCCAGATACTATCATGAGCCCGTACATTATGAACCCTCCGGCAACAAACCGGTAACTAAGGTTCTCAAGAACCTGAGTATCCGGCAATTTCTCATATATCCCTGCTGAATACTTATCTTTGAGCAGATACATCAAACCCAGGCCAGCAGCAGCCAAAACTGAACCGAAACCTGTTGCCGCTCCTATAATATGCACCCATATCCACCAGCTTTGGAGCGCCGGCGCGATCTGTGTTGCCGCATCCTTGATAAGAGTCCCTGCCCAGCCCATAAGGACAAAGGCGATAGGCATTATAAGAACGCCGAGAGGTTTTATCTTATCCGTTGTGAACTGGATGATGAGAAATATAAGCACTGATACGAAGATGCCGAAAGTGATTGACTCGGAGATGGTGATAAACGGTTCGATCCCGGTCTCCATCCAGCGGCGGCCTATAGAAGCGAGATGCGGCGCAAAACCGGCTAACGCGCTGTACAGACCGAAAGTGAAGAGTTTATCTTTCTTTGAGATGATGCCGAAGATATAACAGCACGCGCTTATGCCATATAGTCCTGCCGCTATCCAAAAGAATATATATTCCGGTTTCATATGTTAACCTCCAAAAATTTTCTTAATATCTTATTTAACCACAACTTCACATGTTAAGACAATTTTAGAAACTCCTGTCTGTTCTTGGGCATAGCCTTTATCTTGTGTCCTGGTTACCGGGTGCGATATAATATAATATTCGTGATTACAAAAAACTGTCGTCGCATATTGCTGAAGGAAAAACTGACGCGGGCTAATATCCCCTGTCATCCTCATCATCCTGGAATTTCATCATAATCTCAAATATATTATAGGTAGTATCTATTGAAAATATCACTCATAAACGCGCAAATCTGCGAGGCAAACAACCTGGTCCCACCGCTTGGAATCCTGGCAGTCGGATCCTTTCTTGAAAAAGCCGGCTTTGAAGTACAACTGATTGACGAAGACATTTTTCTTGCTGACATTTCACCACGGGTTCTTGAATTCAATCCTGACCTGGTTGGCGTCAGTTTCCAAACGCCGGCTTATACCCGTGCTAAAAGGGTCGTCAGTAATCTGAGGCCCCTGCTGCCCCATGCTAAATTCTGTGCAGGAGGCTTCCACGCGTCAATATTGCCAGAGCAGGTGGTAAAAGAGTTGTCTCTTGATTTTTGCGTGATCGGAGAAGGCGAATCCACTATGCTGGATTTATGCCAGCGAATGACGAGCAAAGAGGATATCTCCGGAGTGCATGGCATATGTTTCATTGGAAACGACGGTGTGCCTGTTGTCATCCCTCCACGGGATCTTATTGAAAATCTTGATACGCTCCCATTGCCGGCAACCCATCTCCTTGATTACGAGAGATACCTGCGTCCTCCGGGACTTTTCAGGGGGATGGCCATGGATCGTATTACAGCGATTGCCACCTCGAGAGGCTGCCCGTTCCATTGCGCATATTGCGGCGGCAGAAAGCTGTACAAGGGACGCGTCCGTTTTCGTTCCGCTCAATCCATTCGGGCCGAGTTGAAATACCTTATTGACACCCATCACATCAGGGGCATATGGATCATCGATGAATGTTTCACCCTTGACAGAGAGCGCGCGCTGGAAATTGCAGACCTTATCGAGGAGTTCGGCCTTGTATGGGGAATGCAGACGCGAGTGGATCTGTTGGATGAAGCAATGGTCAGGCACTTCAAAAAGCGCGGCTGCATGGAGATTAACTTTGGAGTAGAAAGCGGTGTGGACAGGATACTCGGCTTCCTTAAGAAAGGAACGACAAGGCAGGCTGCCGCACTGGCCTTCTCCTGGTGCAAGGATGCCGGGGTACGCACCACCGCCAATTTCATGATTGGAACACCAACAGAAACAGAGGCGGACATCTATGCAACATTCGAATTTGCAAAACAACTGAACGCCTCTTATACCATGTTTCATATCACCATACCGCTCCCGGGAACCGAACTGTATGATTATGCCCTGAAAACAGGCCTCATGAAGGAACCGCACGAATTCGATGACGCCTGGATGCACAGGGCCGCAAGAGGGCCGCTCATGACAACGGAAATTCCGCCGGAAAAGCTCATGAAGATGCGGGCGAGCTTCCAGAACCATTTTTTCATGCGGAATTACCTCCACTTGCAGAATGCCCGTTTCGGCATACACTTTCTTTTATTGTTGCTGCGGTCGCCGGCAATCCTGACACGATCCTTTCAGGCATACTGGCAGCACGGCCGGCTTGACAGCTTTACTGAGACCATGGTTGCGCTGGTAAACAAGGCTGGCAGGTAGGTCTGTTATGAACGGAAAACTTATAAGGTTCATTGATTCTTATATCGGGATACCCATGATCTTCCTGATTTCGATCGTTCTGCCAGCCAGAAAGAAGAGAACTTTTCGGCCTGCTGATGTTCCACCGAAAAAGATCCTGCTTATAAAATTCTGGGGTATAGGAAATCTGTTCATGCTGCTCCCTGCCATACAGGCGCTGCGAGCGGCTTTCCCGGATTCTTCCGTTGACTTCCTGACACTTGCACATAATCGCGATGCTCTGACAATGACAGGCGCAGTCGATAATGCCGTCACTGTCGATATACGCACACTGCGCACATTTCTTAAAACCTGGTTTAGCGTTTTTTTTAAGCTGCGTCGCGAGCGATATGACATGATCATAGACTTTGAACAGTTCGCCCGTTTTTCTGCACTGCTCACGCATCAGATAGGCGCCACCCGTACTATCGGATTTACGACAAGGGGACAGCATCGGCATCGTCTATATACAGACCCGGTGGCCTATGACAATGACATCCATATGACACGCTCATTTTATGCTCTGGCGGAAAAATCAGGTATCACACAGACATTTACTTCAAGTGTTACTTTACATGCCAGGGAAATGCTCAGGTCAAAGGGCAACGGTATTCTGAAAAAGCATGGCATTATGCCGTCGTCACCGGCAGTGGTGATGCATATCGGATCCAGTGATAATTTTAAAGAACGCCGCTGGCCACCCGCTTATTATGCCGAACTGGCCGATCTTCTAACCGACCGGTTCGGCATGCATATTATAATGACCGGACTTCCTGACGAAATATCATTAATAGCTGAAGCAAAGCAGCACATGAAACATTCAGGACGAATTATCGACCTCAGCGGCCAGCTCTCTTTTGCCGACTACTATGCGCTTATTACTGTCGCAGATCTGGTAATTTCAGCCGACACCGCCACAGTCCATATAGCGTCCGCCGTCAATACCCCTGTTGTAGGTTTGTACGGACCGAACACCCCGAAGCTTTACGGTCCCTGGGGGAAAGGGGGACTGGCTTTGTATGCGGGATTTGACTGCAGCCCATGCATCACCAACTTTAACGACAAGATCAGCATCTGCCGCCATCCGGACGGGCGAGGGGCATGCATGAACGCCATCTCGGTTGAAACGGCTTTCAAGTCAATAGAGAAATACTATTTCCTTCCTGATGCGCCTTGGCTGCTGAATAATCTGAAAGCGTCTATAGCATGAAAAAGATGCCTTTGCTCAGACTGGCCGGACACATTATTGCAAGCAACCTAAGGGAGCTCTCCCTCCCCTACCGCCTGACATACTCTGTGACGAGCCGCTGTCAGGCTCGCTGCGCTATGTGCAATATCTGGCAGCAATCTGACGGCAACGAGCTTTCTCTGGAAGAGATCGAAACTCTTTTCCGCAAGGCAGACCGCTTTTCATGGATAAACCTCACTGGTGGTGAGCTGTTCCAGAGGCCGGATATTAACGAGATATTTCTTACCATCATCAGGCGCAGCCGGGATCTCTACCTGCTTAATTTTCCCACCAACGGCTTTCAGACCGGTGAGATCGTAACTGCCGTAGATACCATCCTGCAGCATACGGGCCTGCCGCGTCTGGTAGTCTCAGTCAGTCTGGACGGGCCGCCTGAGTTGCACGATGACATCAGAGGCATTTCGGATTGCTGGGATCACGCAGTTCAAACCTTCAGCCAATTACGAGAACGGCGCTCCGGCCGATTCTCTGTATATTTCGGACATACCATACAAGCGGCAAATATAGGAAGGTTCGATGAGACTCTCGACTCATGCCGCAATAGACTGGGGCATATAACCGTTGATGATTTTCATATTAATGTGGCGCATGCTTCAGAACATTATTACGGTAACATTGACACGGTGGCCCTCCCCGGCCCGGAACACGCGGCAGAAGAGATAGAACGTATCTGCAAAGGGAGAAGACAGAGATTATTCGACCCGATCGCATTTATTGAAAAACGTTACCAGCGGCATGTCCGGCATTACGTCACCCATGGCAGAGCAAAGCTCACTTGTCAGGCTGCCGCCGCATCGTGTTTCATTGATCCGTCCGGCATTGTTTACCCATGCTCCATATTCGATGCACCCCTCGGCTCGCTTCGAGACAACGAAATGGATCTCTACCGTCTCTGGCGCTCAGCCACGCGCCTCAGTACAAGAAAAACGATCAAAAACAATGCCTGCCCCGGCTGCTGGACTCCGTGCGAAGCATATCAGACTCTGCTGGCGAACCTGCTTCGGAGAAAGAAGATACGGCCATGATCAGAAAGGTTTATAGCGATCTGATACGGCGCAAGCTGCGCGAAGACGGACCGTCATGGCTCCTCAAACGCGGCAGCCAGTATCTGCTCCTGCAGCTCTCCAGGCTGCTCCACCGGCCCCTGTGCGGCCCTGCGCTCGGCACGCTCATGGTAACCTATCGCTGCACGTTTCACTGCGCCATGTGTGATATGCCGCTCAAAGCCTCTTCATATATCAAGAGGGGTGAGAAAGAGTTCGACACCGCCCGTTTTATGGATGTCATTGGTGAATTTGCCCGGCTGGGCATTCCCGGTATCGGCTTTACCGGCGGAGAGCCGCTACTGCGAGATGACATTTTTGAACTGATGGCCGAAACCAGACGGCTCGGCATGATTGCCCATCTGAACAGTAACGGATGGCTGCTGGGCGACAAGCAGGCGCAGCGCATCATCAATATCGGGGTTGATTCGGTCAACATCTCACTTGACGGCGCCACGGCGGAAACCCATGACAGGATACGGCAGGCGCAGGGGTCGTATGACCGTGCGGTAAAAGCAGTTGAACGTCTTGTCAGCCTCAAGAAGAAGCATAAAAGCCTTATCAGGATCAAGACCGTGGCAGTCATAGATGAGACCAATATTGATGAAGTACCGCAGATGCTGTCACTGGGGCGCAACCTCGGAACAGACTGCATCGAACTGATTCCCCGGCAGCCTTTTGCCGCGTCACAGCAGAGCGCTGCCGGACCGGAATTACTGGCAAAAGTAGACCGGCTCGTCAGGTCCCTTTTGAACGGTGAGTATCAGGGGCCCTCGCTTGAAAACTCCCCTTCGCACCTCAGACTGTTTCACAGTTCCTTCTCCGGACTCCCCTCTCCTGTAAGGTGCAGCGCCGGCTACAACTCGCTGGCGGTTGACTGCTACGGCAATGTCTTTCCCTGCGTCTCATGGATTAACTGGGGCAAGGCCTCCGGCAGTATTGCGAACTCAACACTCGCCGAACTGTGGAATTCTTCCGAGTATCAGATGGAAAGGGAGAAAACCAGCAGGTGTCATGATTGCTACCTCTGCTGTCAGGCAGAGATGAACTTACTCTTTGACGTACTAGGACGTTTGATGCTAAAGTTTAAAACTTAGATTGTCTATTAATATAATAACTCCACGATGGAGATGCCCTGAAGCGTGAATGAAACTCTCACTAACAATTCAATATATATAAAAAGCTGGAAGCTTGCCATCCTGGTCTTGATCCTGGCTGCTGTATTCAGGTTGTGGGGGACCTTTGACCTGAGCGAATACCGGGACGATGAGTTTCTTCATGCAACCTATGCCAAGAGCCTCGGCGCCTATGGAACGACCACCAACTGGGGCTGGCACCACCCGCAGTTGAGCGGTTTGATAATGTACGGCACTATAAAATTATTTGGTGATAATCCTGTCGGTTGGCGCAGCAGCAATATTTTTTTCGGTACCGCCTCTGTTATATTGCTCTTTCTGATCGGCAGGATGCTCTACCCCGGCACTGCTGTGCCGATTATCGCCATGTCTCTTCTGGCGTTTGACCCGCACAACATCTATATTTCCAGAACTACCCTTGTGGAAATACCGGTTACTTTTTTCTTTCTGCTCTATCTCTGTCTGCTGCTTGAATATGTTGAAAATAACCGGGCGACATTGCCATTTGCAGGCCTTGCCATGGGATTGACGATGGGAACAAAAGCCTATTTTGTCTTTGCGATTCCGCTATCAGTGATGTACGCATTGTACAGGATCCGCCGGCGCGGAGAACTGACCCGCGCGGTGATGGCTGATTTTTTGATTGCGCTGCTGATGCTGCCTTTCGCCGTCTACTTCCTGACCTACGTCCAGTGGTTCAGCCGCGGTTATACGCTCCCTGAATTCATTCAGATGAACATAGATTCGGCCTGGGCGCTGCAAAAACTCAGCATGGACAATTTCTTCATGCACAGGGACTTTCTTGAGGCTGGTGGGACTCCGGTGGAGTGGTTCGTAAAACCGATGTTCTGGGGGTACCAAAGGCTCCTGAACAGTGAGGCGGGACAATTCCTTCTGCACTGCAATAACCCCCCGTTTCGTCTGCTTGTACTGCCTGCATTATTCGCTGTATCCCTCAATGCGTGGATGAAACGCTCTGTGCGGGAATTCCTGGCGCCTTTGTTGTTTATTAGCTGCTATCTGCTGATACTGCTGGCACAGCGGCCGATATTCAGTTATTCTTCAACAGGATTGCTCCCCTTTGCCTACCTTGCACTTGCCCGGACAGTGACAATATTCGCAGTAAAGATTAACAGGGAAAAAGTGGTGTACGCATGCTTCATCTCCGCCATTCTTATCTGGGGGACGTATATGTTCCCTCTTGTTTCAGCGCGGCTTGTTCCTCTTACGCCATTTCGTCCGATACTTTCCATGGTCAGATATATGGGTAACTTCTGATGCCATTTCGAAGCGTGAGCATAACAGCGATCATGATCTTCTTTTTCGGCGTACTTGTGTGGACTTTTACGTATGGGCCTGCCAGAAGGACATTTGTCGTCCCGGGCAAAACCATTACAGTCCAGTCGGTCAGTGAGATTGACGGGCTTTGGCATACGTCAGGTCTTCATGGCAGGATAGCGGTCATCTTTGCGCGTCATCTGAATCTGTTATCATTAGGCAGTTCCTTCCCTGACGGGAGCTATCTTGATAATGCTATGTATCACGGCATAGTCAGAAAAGCCTACTATATTGTTCCCGATAGATTTTGGCCGGAAATTATTTCATTAAATAAGATGAAAGGTGCACTGATTGTACCGCTAAAGCCCACGGATACAGGTTTTATTATGCTGCATGAAGCAGGGCGCATACACATCATGCCTCTCTCGAAATATATTCCGGAAACGGGGGATGAGAAGGCGCTGGTGGTGCTTGAGCCCAGGGTATGGCCTCAAGAAGAACAATCCAGAATCGAAGGCTTCATTAAAACCGGGCAACTGATTACAGATTTAATGGCGGTTGTCGGCGGTGAGGCAACTTCAGCAGCAATACAAAACTAAACCTTTTTCCTCCGCATCATGCGTCCGACAGTCGTAATGACCATCCCGGCCAAACCGATCCAGAGGCTCGCCAGTACAATCGGCTTGCCAGGCTCATAGCGCACCGTCATCCCAACCCAGTAACGCACCTCCGTGGCCGTCAGGAGATACTCTCCGGCAATAAATGTTTCGCCGACAGCCGCTTTGCCTTCTGCCAGAGGCTTGTTAAAATTTGGATAGCCATCTTCACCAAGCGGAAACACCTGAAACCAGACGTCGCCTGAGCGTTCCTTCAGCTTCGATGGCATATATTCCGTCTTCAGTGCAAATAACGGACGTTCCGGCAGGGCAGGAAACGGTATGACATCCTTATTGACTTTACCTTCATTATCTTTGTATCCGGTAGAATACTCAAATCTGTCTTTTCCTAAAACGATGCTCTGTAATGGCACATGAACCCCGTACAAATCTCGCCCCAGCTTGTCAGAGAGCATAAGCAGCAGCGAATATCCCTCTTTTTCATTAAAATAGTCTACTCCGCGATGAGACAGTTTGTGCGTTATATAGATTATTCCATGCTTCCTGTTATTTTCCTCTCCGACCGAGACCTCATAGGCAGCGCGCTTATCTTCGCCGGAAACCTTATAACCGGTGTGCATTTTGATCAGCGCGGTTTCCCCTCGCAAGCGCGTAAAGCTGAAAAAGCGCCCTTTGTCAATCAGGTCATAACTTTGCAGGTCACTGCTGGGGAGCGCCTCCCCCTCGGTCAGCCTGATTATACCTCTGA
This sequence comes from Nitrospirota bacterium, assembly GCA_040758255.1. Classification (GTDB taxonomy): domain Bacteria; phylum Nitrospirota; class Thermodesulfovibrionia; order UBA6902; family UBA6902; genus JACRPZ01. The sequence goes on along the minus strand of JBFLVX010000011.1, from coordinate 5,823 downwards.
AATAGAACAGGCTGTTGTAGACGATAGACAGCAGTATCACGACAAAACTGATGTGAAACAGGATCATCCCGAATGAAACAACCGTCACCCGCCGTCCCCAGATCCTGCCAAAAAAACAGCAGGCGACATTGATCACCAGCAAAACAAGCAGCCCGTTAAACCAGAGCGCGCCAAAAATCAGCCGCCCCGCTTCTGCGCCGCGCCATATCGTGACCCCTGCCAAACAACAGGAGAGAATGATAACAAGCAGCGCCATAGCCAGCTTGGCTGACGCCAGAAAATCATAGATCTTGCGGGGAATCTTATGGATCGGGTGATACCGCGGTTCAACAGGATACGATTCGTTCTCGTCTTCCGCTTCAGGATGTGGGCGCATGTCAGTCATACATTCAATCCCCTATAAAATTCCATCTACAGCTTCTCCACCTTCCACCATAATTCATTGCCGTCAAGGACGCCGTACGCTACAGATTTTCCATCCGGCGTAAAAATAGTTTGAAACACCATGCTGTACTCTTTGTGTTGACGGATAATTTTACCTTTTAAATCAGAAACCACAACAAAACGCTTACCCGCCTGTCTCGCACGGTACACAAGAAAGCGGCCATCCGGGCTGAAGAGCGGAGAAACTATCCTGTCAAACTTCGGCCCTTCGCTGCCGTCAACAACTATCTGCATCTGAAACTCATTCGGTTTTGTAGCTATATATGCGTAATGCCTGCCGTCTTTACTGGAGACAAGGTCTGATATATAGCCATACTCCTTCCCGTTTTTTTTCTGCTGTTGAAACGCCCTGTAAAGCCGGACCTTGAAAGCATCGCCGATAACCACGCCAACACTTTCAGGCTCTGACAGCGGCGCCGGGTCAGTCATAAATTCGTCGCCATCGGGTATCTTTTCTTCTCTCCCATTATAAATAACATACCTTTGCTGCTTATCTCTCACCACCGTATATAAAAGCGACTTGCTGTCTGCTGAAAACTTCATATGGGTTATCGTTCCGTTAACCTCGCTTTGAGAGATAACCTTCCTGTCTGTAAAATCAATCACTTTTACTTTATTCGTACCGCCTTCAACACAGCCTACCGCAAGCCGGGCGTTGCCTTCGCTCGGAAGAATATACTCGCCGCAGTCATCAAATACTGTCTTGTTCTGTAATGTTATCTCACTGATGATAAACTGTTTTTTATCGCCGGCGGGCTTTTTGGCGGAAAAAGCTATTGAACCTGAATCAGGGCTTATCAGAGGCATATCATAAATATCGTAATCATTGTAAACCTTACCGTCTATGACAATCAGTTTTTTATTATCTTTCGCAACGGTTGATAAATGGCGCTTCCCGTCAGGGGTGAACAAGTGGTTGTCATTTGCGCCAAATGGAAATCCTTCCACGCCGTCTACAACCAACTTGTTGAGATGATCATTGATGTGCGCAACATATGCTAACCGTCTCCCGTCGCTGCTGATGCTCAGTTCACTGATGTCAAAATACGGCTTGCCCGGCTTCCCATTATGAACAACTCTGAATTTATCCTTTACAGGCTCAACATAAACAACGCCTGCTCCGTCTTTGGCAATCTCAATGGTAAATTGATGAGACGACTGATGCCTTTGCTGCATCTCTGGAGAAAGAAATGCCGGGGATACAACCGCTAATTTTCTGGATACGTTCAGATCTGCTTCTTCACGCGAATTATCTGTCCCCTTGCTGCAGCCTGCGGCAGTCCAAAGTAACGCAATACAAATGCATAACTGCAGATAGAAAAATTTCGATAAATATTTCATGTGCTGTTCTCTCCTCGTTTCTGGTAAGTCCTTCAACTCGACAGACTATAAAATCAGTCCCTGTTTTTAATTCCCGTGTAAGATAATTCCCTATAATTTGGTCTTGCCCGCCTGCCTCGGCCCGATTACGGCAAGATATTCCTTCCTCTTTATAAACTTCTTGAAACCATGTATCAGGTCTCTCTCGATTACCATTGCACCATCCTTACCATTTCTGCAACATCTGCAATTATAGTATTACTATTTTTGCAGCATGTCGAACAGAAAATAAGGCTGCCTCCCTTGGAAAAAACATGAAAAGCGATGCCGGCATTTATTTGCCACCCCTGCCCCTCCTAAAACAGGAGGGGAGTTAATACTCCCAAAAACTCCACTCCTTTGGTTATTGGGAGCGGCAGTTGATACCCTATAGCTCCCCTCTTCGATTATCAGGAGGGTGAGGGTAATACCCCTTAATCCCCTCCTTAGTTAGAAGGAGGGGAATGGAAAGTTCCTGTAAGGCTTAAAAGTGAGTGAGTGAGTGAGTGAGTGAGCAATTTTTGAGCCAATGTCTTTCCGACGGTTATTATAATCAGCGTCAGTAATTACCTAAAAAAGCCCCATCGTTATAACGATGGGGCTTTTACAATTTACTAAACTACACCGGCAGGATCAGAATGAACCACCCGGTCCGTAGTTGGTATGGCCATTAGAGGTACAAGTAAAACCAGTTGCGCCGGTACTGAAAGCAAAGTTGGTGCCGCTGCCGCAGTTGGCCTGACCCGCAGCAAGGTTGAACTGGCCGGGGCCTCCGGTCGTGGCAACATACGGCCGTGGTGAATGTGTGGTTGGCCAGGATCCGCCGCTGGTGCTGATGCTGCGCATAAACGAAATTGGCCTCATGCCGTTTGCATTTCCGGCTGTCCAGCCTGCGCTCGTATTATAGATTTCGTTAAATCCATGAACGTCCTGCGCGTATCTTGGCCTGCTCGCCGAAGCATACGCGACATTGCTGCTGAAGTGGCAGAAGTTGCAGTAATTCAGTGCGGCAGCCGGACGAGTTGATGCCCCGGTGCCTCCGCTAAAGCCTGAACCTGTGCCGTGTGTGCCGCCCGGAAGCGTGGTGGCCGTATTGTTATACGCGCCGTTGGTTCCCGCGATATGGCATGTCAAACACAATGTCGGGCCTGACACAAAGAATGTGCCGCGCAGGCTTGAAGCATTGCCGTGAGCCGTGATCGTACGGGTCGTTACAGACGTGCCTGTTGTATGACAATCGTCGCACACCAGTATTGCGCTGTTTGCCGCTGTGCGTGTCCCGGTGCCGGCAATAACCTGTGTATTAGAATCTCTTCCTGTTGGAATATTATACGGCGCTACAAGACGGTTTGAATACGGGAACATCCTCGAGTTAGGAGCGCCTACAGGATGCCTTGAAGAGTTCGTGCTCAGGAACTGCTTCGCAACGTCGATCAGGCCGCCCGCTGATGCTGCGCCGTTCGTTGTTGTATAGTTCGCGCCAAGGTTCACGCCGCCAAACGGCATGAACGCTGTCGGTGAGCCGTAGGTCGTACGTGCAGTGGTATTGGTAGCGCCATTGGCGTCATGGCATTTCATGCAGAACTTATTCGTTATAACTTCGGCAACGGTGTTGCCCAGGGTCGCTGTACGCGACCCGGCGGAATAGGATACCGCGTATTGCGTGAAGGTAAAGGCGGCGCCGCTGTTATTAGTTATAGCGGTCTCGCCTGCACCGTCAGGATCGCGCAGATCTATGTTGCCGTCTCCGTGCAATGCCGACTTCGCCTGCGTAGTGAAATTACCTTCAAGATGGCAGACTATGCAGTCTGAGTTTACAACTGCCCCGCGGGCCGGGGTCTTTCCGCCAGCCTTATGTCCCCACGCAAGGCCGAATTCGCCGACTACAGCGTCGCGAGTTCCCTGCGCTGTAGCATGGCAATCAGTACAGCCTAATGATGCGCCCCATGTCGCTGCTCCGTGGCAGCCGGGGGTTGCGCATTCGCCCGTGGCCTGAGTGTATCCTAAAGCCCCCTGCAGGTTATACGCGCCGTTATTGTGTGTCGTAGTATCTGATATGGTGTAAGCTCCGGCAGTGCCAGTTACACCTGTATGACAGGTTGGGCATGCAGTGGCTTTATGAGTTACGCCATAGCTTGCGCCGTCACCGTGTGTGTTGCGCTTTGGTGTGCCGTTTGCATAATTAGGCCTGCCGTCATCTCCGCCTCCAACACCGTGGCAGCTTAAACAGGTGGTGGTCCCGCCCCATGTTGCGGAACTATTTGCAGGGATTGAACCGCTTATGACTGACGTGCCGTTAGAGTGGCAGTAGGTGTTTGAGCAGAAGCCGGGGGTGAAAGTGTTGGATTGTGTGAAGCTTGTCTTTGAATATGTTGAACCTGCGAGCCCGTTAATAGGACTTGCTATCTGAACCGTTTCATTCCTGTGTTTAAAATCCGCGTTCGTCTCAGTCGCGGGAGCAGTGTGGCACACAGAACATACTTTGCTGTACGTTGCCACATGTGTATTATGAGAACCCGGGAATGTGCCCGCAGGATTGTTCCGGGCTGTTCCATCTGTAAATGTCGCGCCATACCCGTGACACCCCGCGCATGAGGGCATCGCGGAAGGATCAACATTGTCTATGGTGATGTTCGTGCTTGTATTGTTGACGACCACTGCGCCTGAGCAGTCAGGGTCGGTATAGGTTATACTTACAGACACGCCTGTATCAGGGGCAGCAGTGCCGCACGCTGATGTGTTCCAGCTATACTCCCATACGCTTGCCCCGCTGTTCCATGTCATTGCCTGTGCCGTTGCATTGCAGGCATCGCTTCCGGTGATCGTAACAACCGCGCTGCCGGTTCCCGGAGCGCCTTCGCCGGTAATCGCTCCCTGCACTGTAACCGTTGCGCCGACCGTTGCGCTCGACGCTGGCGTAATCGTCACCGCCGTGGCAGGATCACTGTCAGTACAGGTATTGTCAATGGTTACGTTTGTTATCTGAGCCGCGTTCACCGTGGTAGTACAGTCAGGGTCGGTGCCGCTTACATCTATTGTTACACCGGCGTCAGGCGTGCCTGTGCCGCATGCAGAAGTGTTCCATGTATATTCCCATCTGCTGGTGCCTGCGTTCCAGCTCATCACGCCGTTTGTGACGTTACATCCCGTGCTTCCGGCGATGTTCACCACCATGCCGGTCATGCCTGAAGGCGTCGCCTCTGTCCCGACCTGAGTTTGAATTGTTACAGTGCCGCCGACTGTTGAACTCGATACCGGGTTCGTGGTTGTCAGCGTCGCAAGATCAGCGTCTGTACATGCCGTGCCCATCGCAACATACAGCACGTTTCGTGCAGTAGCATCGGCAGTTGTCCAGTTCAAAGTAAATCCGTCAGCATCAAGCGTTGACAGGCTCGCAACTGCGTTTGTGGTAGTGGGGCCGGTTGCAAGAGTTATCGCGGCAGTACTGCTTGAGTTCATGTTTTCATCGCTGTTGATAGTCCCTGCAGAGCCGATCCATTGCCCGGTCTGGGTTGCTGCAGCCGCGCCAAAAGACTGCTTCGCGGTAGTAGTGCTCACAGTGCCTGATGCGCTGTTTAAGTTGGCGCTTGCAAATATTGCGGCTAACGGCTGGAAGCCTAAGCCGGTAATAGCCTGTGTCCCTGTCGCAGTAGGCTGTACTAATGATCCGAGTTTAAATAAGCCGCCTTGCAGCGCGAGCCACGACACATTATGCGCACCGTTAGGCGCGGCGGTCGCGTTCATGGTAAATCCGTCAGCATCCCATGTAGAAAAAGTAGCTTGAACATCTGCCGCGGTAGCGCGCAGATTTGTGTACCCGTTATTTCTCCATACCCCGCCGATATAGCCTGTAGCTGTTCTGGCGTCACGGTTGCCGACGCTTAGTGAACCCTGAGTTGTCCCGGATGTGGTTGACATAAAACCGAATGTCAGGCCGGTACGAAGAGATGCAGTTACAGTATTCAGCGTATTACCGTTTACGCTCGATAAGAGAAACGCCGTATCAGGCTGGAAGCCCAC
>JBFLVX010000010.1:0-30308 GCA_040758255.1 Nitrospirota bacterium | reverse complement strand
AGGGGCCTGAATTTGACGGCCATGAGGTGGATTTTCAGGAGCTTGCGAACAGGCTTGGATTTTACAGGGCTGAAGAAGCCGAGTCATTGGCAAAATTTAAGAGCAAGTGCAAAGGGAAGTGCAAAAAATAATATGAGAGCAAGGAATCCCCAGAAAAGAAGCCGTGACTTTAAAGAAGTTGCATTGGGACTGACACAGGCGCAGGCAATAAAAGAGGCAAAGCGCTGCCTTCAGTGCAAAAAGCCCCGCTGCGTGGAAGGATGCCCTGTTGAAATAGAGATACCAAGATTCATCGCCGCAATAAAAGAGAAGGATTTCTCAGGCGGACTTGCGGTCATAAGAGAATACAACATGCTTCCGGCAATCTGCGGAAGGGTCTGCCCTCAGGAAAACCAGTGCCAGGGCGGATGCATACTGGGTAAAAAATCAAAACCAATAGCAATAGGCGCGCTCGAGCGGTTCGTCGCTGATTACGAAACTGCAACGGGACAGAATGAGCCGCCTGCGTGTATAGAGGGCAACGGGAATAAAGTAGCGATTGTAGGATCAGGCCCTGCCGGACTTACGGCAGCGGCAGACCTTGCAAAGATCGGCTATGACGTTACCATATTTGAAGCCCTCCACGAACCAGGCGGCGTTTTAACATACGGGATACCGGAATTCAGACTGCCTAAAAAAATCATTCAGAGAGAGATAGAGCGCATTAAAAATCTCGGCGTGAAAATATTCCTCAACTGGGTCATTGGAAGGACGCAAACAGTTGATGAGCTTTTTCATGAAGGTTTCAAGGCGATATTTATCGGAGTCGGCGCAGGCTCTCCAAAATACATGAATATCCCCGGAGAGAATTTGAATAATGTATATTTCGCGTCTGAATTTCTCACACGTGTAAATCTGATGAAGGCAAATCAATTCCCTGTTTATGACACGCCCGTTAAAAAGGCTAAAAGGGTTGCGGTTATAGGCGGCGGAAATGTTGCAATGGATTCTGCGAGGACAGCAATGCGCCTCGGCGCGGAGAAGGTATACATCGTTTACAGAAGGACGGAGGAGGAGATGCCGTGCAGGCTTGAAGAGGTGGAGCATGCAAAGGAAGAAGCGATAGAACTGCTGCTGCTGGTAAACCCTAAAGAGATAATAGGCGACGAGAAGGGCTATGTAAAAGCCCTCAGATGTGACAAGATGGTGCTTTGCGGAACCGATGAGTCCGGCAGGCGAAAGCCTACGTGCTCCGGTGAAGAGTTCACGATCGAGGTTGATCAGGTGATCATGGCGATAGGGCAGACGTCAAACCCGGTACTGGTCAAATCGGTGAAAGGACTGGGTCTGTGGGGAGCCGGTTATATCACCACAGACTGTGACGGAAGAACAAACATTCCGGGGATATTCGCGGGAGGTGACATATCAACCGGAGCCGCAACCGTGATAAGCGCAATGGGCGCAGGCAAACGCGCCGCACGGGCGATAGATGCTTATATAAAAGAAAAAACTTCTCCTACTTCTCAATTTTAACCGCGCATGCTTTATATTCAGGCGTGCCTGTTATCGGGTCCCTGTGCTCTGATGTAAGGATATTTGTGAGAGCTTTATCAAAGTGGAATGTCATGAAGACATTGCCCTTCTGCGACCGGTTTGTCACCTTTGCCTTTACCTTCACAGAGCCTCTTTTTGATGACACCGTCACCATATCGCCGCTCTTTATTTTAAGTTTCTCAGCATCTGCCGGATTTATCTCCACAAGCTCCTCGGGCACAAGCTCCATAATGCCCGGCGACCTTCTTGTCATGGAGCCGTTGTTGTAATGCTCGCGGACTCTTCCTGTTATAAGAACAAGCGGGTATTGTTTGTCAGGCACTTCGCCTGAACCCTTATGGTCAAGCGCCATGAAGAGCGCAAGGCCGTTCGGCCTTGCGAAGAGATCGGTATACATCGTAGTTGTCCCGGGATGATCTTTAGTCGGGCAGGGCCACTGCAGGCTCTGCTTCTCAAGCCGCTCATAACTGATTCCGCCGTATTGCGATACAAGGCTTGCTATCTCATCCATTATCTCTGAGGGATTCCTGTAGCTCTGGCAATAACCCATCTTTGTAGCAAGCTCGGAAATCACCTGCCACTCTGCCTTGCCTGCAAGCGGTTCAATAGCCTTTCTCACGCGCTGAACCCTCCTCTCGCCGTTTGTGAATGTCCCGTCCTTCTCAGCAAAGCTCGCGCCGGGGAGTATAACGTCTGCAAATTTAGTAGTCTCTGTATGAAAGATATCCTGAACAACAAGGAACTCTACAGACTCAAGCGCTTTGTTTACGTGATTAAGGTCAGGGTCTGTCTGGGCAGGGTCTTCGCCAAGAATAAAGAGGCCTTTGAATTTTCCAGCCTTGCATTCATCAAGCATCTCAACTGATTTGAGGCCTATCTTATCCGAAATTGGAATGCCCCATGCCTTCTCAAACTTCTCGCGCGCCTTCGGGTCTTTAACGGACTGGTACCCGGGAAGCGTTGCAGGCAATGGGCCGAGGTCTGAAGCGCCCTGAACATTATTCTGCCCCCGCAGGGCCATGATGCCTGTTGAAGGCCTGCCTAAATGGCCGCAGACAAGCGCGAGATTGGCTATTGCCATGGCGTTTTCAGTCCCTGTCCTGTGCTCGGTCACTCCGAGGCCGTAGACTATCATCGCCTTATCAGCATGAGAGTAAAGACGGGCTGCCTCGACTATATTCTCTTTTGATACGCCTGTGAGCTTCTCAACACGGTCAAGGTCATACTCCTTCACCTTTGCCTTAAGTTCATTAAAGCCTTCTGTCCTCTTTGAAATGAAATCCTTATTCTCCCAGCCCTTTTGGAGTATCACATTTACAAGGCCGTTTAACATGGCTATATTGCTGCCGGGTTTCAAATTAAGCCATACGTCAGCTCGCTTTGCCATCCATGTCTTTCTCGGATCGCCTACGATAAGCTTCGCGCCTTTGCGTAGCGCTGCTTTAAGCCAGAAGGAAACAATGGGATGCGCCTCTGTCGGGTTTGAGCCGAAGAGGAAGAGCGTATCTATGTCAGGCATCTGCGCAAGAGAATTAGTCGCGGCTCCGGCTCCGAGGCTTGTTGCCAGACCGGCAACAGTAGGAGCGTGTCAGACACGCGCACAGTTATCCACGTTGTTGCTGCGGAAGACCGTGCGCACAAATTTTGAGAGGAGGAAGTTCTCCTCGTTAGTGCATCTTGATGATGAAAAAGCGCCGACTGATTCATTACCGTGCTTCTTCATGAGCGATGAAAATTTATCGGCTATCAGATCAAGCGCCTCATCCCATGTCGCCTCGACAAATTTATTGCCTTTTTTGATAAGCGGTGTCTTTATTCTATCAGGGCTGTGGATGAAGTCATAACCGTAGCGTCCCTTGATGCAGAGGTTCCCCTGATTAACAGGCGCGTCTTTATCAGAGGTGACTTTTACAACCTTGCCGCCTCTTACATTGAGATAAAAATTACATCCTGTTCCGCAATATGAGCATGTGGTCTTGACCTTCTTCAGATCATATGAACGTCCCTTGCCACGTCCCTTCCGGTCTGTCAATGCGCCGGTCGGGCAGGTTGAAACACACTGGCCGCAAAATTCGCAATTTTCAAGCGTACGGGGTTTCTTGAAGGCAGTATCAGGCATTGAATTAAAGCCCCTTCCGGTAAGCTCTATCGTCCCAGCCATAACAACTTCATTGCATATCCTTGTGCATCTTCCGCAGAGGATGCACTTGTTCGGTTCATATGTGATGAATGGGTTATCCTCCCGTATCGGAAGGTTCCATTTCTCGCCTTCAAAACGGCTGCCGTCCACCCCGTATTCATAAGATAAATTCTGGAGCTTGCAGTCTCCTGTCCTTTCGCATCTCATGCAGTCATTAGGGTGGTTGGAGAGGAGCAGTTCGATCAGGGTTTTTCTTATCTTTTTTATTGTCTCAGTATCTGTAGTAACCTCTATGTTATTTACCACAGGCGTGGTACATGCAGAGAGCGGCCTTGGAACGCCTTTTACTTTTACAATACATAAACGGCAACCTCCATAAGGCTCAAGCCGCCTGTCGTGGCATAGATGCGGTATCTTGACCCCTAGCTTTTTTGCTGCCTGAAGGATAGTTGTATCTTTTTCGCAAAAAGTTTCTATGCCGTTTATAGTTACCTTTATCTTTTCTTCTGACAAGTTATGACCTCCGCAGAAAAATTTCTAAACAATTATGTCCATAAATAATCAACCATATTAATGAACTTATCATTCATGCTCCTCAGTATTTCACAGATGGCAATGGTGATATCACGCAGCATCTTGTAAGCAATGAGGGGGTTCTGTTTCAGGAATTTATCCATATCTTCTTTCTTTATAACGAGCAAATTTGTTTTTTCCAGTGTCTCTATCGAAGCCGAATGTGAACGCCCGTCAAGAATAGAAAGCTCGCCGAAGAAGCTGTTGGCCTTCATTACAGTCAATACCTGCTTTCCGCCCTCTTTCGTTTTTCTGGTGACCCTCACCCTGCCTTTATCTATAATATGAAGGCCTTGCCCCGGGCTTCCTTCTTCATATACCACCGTGCCTTTCGGATAAGATGTCTCTTTAATAATTGCGGAGATTTTCTTGAGCTCGGAATCGGAAAAGTCTTTGAACAAAGTAAATTTTTTTAAGCGTTCTTTAGTTACCATTTCTGCTCCCCTTAAAGCCCATATTAAAAGATTGAGTTAAACGGGCACGCTTCATAGCATGCGCCGCATTTGATGCATTTCTCTTTATCAATTACTGCCGGCTTCTTCTTTTCCCATGAAATAGCGCCGGAAGGGCAGGCCTTGAAGCACTTGCCGCACATCTTGCAGATATCGGCATTCACAATGTACCTGCGCAGCGCCTTGCATACACCGGCAGGGCACACACCCTCTTTTATGTGCGCCTCGTATTCGTCCCTGAAAAAATTGATGGTGGAAAGTACCGGATTCGGCGCGGACATCCCAAGTCCGCACAGGGATGATAGTTTTATGTCGTTGCCGAGTTCGGTGAGAAGCTCGATATCTCCTTCTTTCCCTTTGCCTTCTGTTATTCTCGTCAGCATCTCAAGCATCCTCTTTGTGCCAATCCTGCATGGAGTGCATTTGCCGCAGGATTCATTCTGAGTAAATGAAAGGAAAAATTTCGACATATCAACCATGCAGGTTGTATCATCCATGACGACCATTCCGCCTGAACCCATCATTGAGCCGATGGCCGTAAGCGATTCGTAGTCCACAGGCATATCGATATGGGACGCCGGGATGCAGCCGCCTGAAGGGCCTCCTGTCTGCACCGCTTTGAGCTTGCGGTTCTTCTCGCATCCGCCGCCGATGTCATAGATTATCTCTTTAAGCGAGATCCCCATTGGAACTTCAATAAGCCCGGTATTTTTTATCCTTCCTGTCAATGCAAAAACCTTTGTCCCCTTGCTCTTTTCGGTGCCTATTGATGAAAACCATTTTGCGCCTTTCGTGATGATCAAGGGGAGGTTTGCAAGTGTCTCGACATTATTTATCACGGTAGGCTTGCCCCACAAACCTTTATTTGCGGGGAACGGCGGTTTTGAGCGCGGCATTCCGCGTTTCCCCTCTATGGAAGCTATAAGCGCTGTCTCTTCACCGCATATAAAAGCGCCCGCGCCTTCTTTTATCTTTATGTCGAAATCGAATTTGCTATTAAAGATATTTTTGCCGAGATATCTTTTCTTACGGGCATCGGATATGGCTATCTTCAGCCGGTGTATGGCAAGCGGATATTCCGCGCGGATATAGACATAGCCGTAATTAGCGCCGATAGCATAACCGCCTATTATCATGCCTTCTATGACCGAGTGCGGGTTGCCTTCAATAACCGAACGGTCCATGAAGGCTCCGGGATCACCCTCATCCGCGTTGCAGATGATGTATTTCGGGGACCCATCCGCTTTGCTGCATAGATCCCACTTGAGTCCAGTTAAGAAGCCTGCTCCGCCCCGCCCCCTAAGTCCCGAAGCTCTAACTTCCTCGATAACTTCAGAAGGCTCAAGTGAAAATATCTTCCTTGCTCCCTCGTACCCGCCTATCTTTATATAGGCATCTATATCTTCAGGGTCAATATGCCCGCATTGTTTCAATAGTATTTTTGTCTGCTTGTCATGGAAGGCATGGTACTCAGGCCCGACGAGCCATTCTTTAACAGGTTCGCCATTGAGAATATGCTCATCAACGATCCTGCCGACCATCTCAGGCGTGAGAAGCTGATATGTTACAGACTTGCCGTTAAGGATCACATCCGCAAGCACATCCTTTGCGCAGAAACCCCGGCATCCTGTTTTATTGACGCATTTCTTTACGATATCAGCCTTGATGCCGTGAGACTTGAGCTGTTTGCCGAACTCGTCAATGACTTCCTGGCTTCCGGCGGCAAGCCCGCCTGTGCCTACGCAAACGCGTATGACCAGATCTTTTATATCCGCTGTCCCGGCTGTCTTCGCTATTTTCTTTGCAGGCATATTATGCACCTTTGCCCTTATCAATCCCCTTCAGCATCTCAGAGGCCTTCTCCATAGTCATCTTGCCGAAGACTTTTTTGTTCCCTATAAATACAGGAGCTATACTGCAAGCGCCAACACAGGCGACGCTCTCTACTGTAAATTTACCGTCACCGGTAGTTGTCTCTCCTTCAGAAAGTTTCAGTTCTTCGCGTATCTTGCCGATAATCGGACCTGACCCTTTGACGTGGCAGGCTGTGCCGCAGCAGGCTGTTATGATATTTTTGCCTCGCGGCTTCAGATAAAACTGCGCATAGAATGTCGCCACTCCATAGAAGCTGCTTGCAGGGATGTTCAGTTCCCTTGAGAACCAGAATACCACGTCCTCAGGGACATAGCCGAAGGCCTCCTGAATATCCTGAAGAAGGGAGATGATGTTGCCCTTTTCCCTTTGATGTTTCTCTAAAATTTCTTCACATCTCTTATCGGTCATTGATTCACCTTTTACAAACCAGTTGGGGCGGCTTCTTTATATACAGTATGTTTCAGGAAAGTTACGCGGACAAGAGCTATAATAATGAGAATTCATTTTATAAAAGAAGATTCCTGCATGTCAAAGCTAAAATATAAAAATAAAAAAATTTAATTGTTGCAAAATTCCGGGAGGCTTTATGAAATATAAGACGGGAAGACAGGGAAGGGTTATTGTTGTTAGGTTTGAGGATAAGGATGACGTTATAGCCGGGCTTGCTGAGATCGCAAAAAAAGAGGGTATAAAAGCCGGTATCGTGCAGATTGTCGGAGGGATGAGGGAGGGCGACATTGTCGTCGGGCCTGAAAGCGAAGATATGCCTCCCAAGCCGGTATGGAAGAGCCTTGGCGAGAGCCATGAGGTCTTTGGTTTCGGCACCATATTCTGGCAGGGAGACGAGCCTAAGATACATTTTCACGGCGCATTCGGCAAGAAAGAGATGGTGAAGGTAGGCTGTCTCAGGAAGAATTCGGAGACATTCCTTGTGCTCGAGGCGGTGATTATCGAGATAGAGGGCATTGACGCCAAAAGAGAACTTGACCCGGTTTCAGGGATTGTATTGCTTAAGGTTTAAGGCGGAAACTGCAATTAACCACAGAGAACACAGAGAAAACAAACAAGAGAACTCCAAGGATTCCTTAAAAAAGTTTTTTTTAAATAATAACATCTCTGTGAACTCTGTGGTTTATATGTGAAAGTTTTATGGCTTAACCTTTATCCCCAATGTCTTTATCTTGCTTCTTAATGTATTGCGGTTTATGCCGAGGAGTTTTGATGCCTTTATCTGATTGCCTTTTGTCTCTTTCATAACCATGAGTATAAGAGACCTCTCAACCTCCGGGATGACCATATCATAGAGATTAAACTTTTCAAGGTTCTTGATGTTGCGCATAAAACTCTTAAGCTTCGACTCGACAAATTTCCCTATAGACCGCGCCTGTCTCTGCTTTAGGTCAAAATCCTCTATATGAAGGAGAGGTTCATCTGACAATATGCATGCCCTCTTTACAGCAGTTTCAAGCTCTTTTTCCCCACCCGGCCAGTCATATGTTAAAAGATGCTCTTCAACCTCTTTTGAGAGATCTTTGAGCGATGTCCCGAGCTGCTGCTCTGACAATTTAATGACCTCTCTTACAAGGGGAAGAATTTCGCCTCTGCGTTCCTTTAACGGGAGAGTTGCAACATGTTCAATGTTTTGTATGGGAGGAATTTTGTCTGTCACGTTCTTTGTGCCTTTGCTCCTTTGTCCCTTAGCGCCTTTCTATAATCATATTATCAATTAATCTTGTCTTTCCTATCTTCACTGCAAGACATATTGCCACAGGAAGTTTAATTTTCTCCACTTCTTTAAGATCGGCAGTAACTATCTCGGCGTAATCTATAGTTGCAAGCGGTTCAGAGTGAATAAGCTTTCTCATCTCCTCTTTGATCAATACAGCATTGTCAATACCATTGGATAGAATAAGTTCCTCTCCGAATCTTAACGCCTTGAATAAAATCGTGGCGGCCTTTCTTTCATCGCTGTTCAAATAACTGTTTCTTGAACTCATTGCGAGCCCGTCAGATTCCCTGATTGTCGGGCAGATAATAATATCTACGCCAAAATTCAGATCTCTCGCCAGTTTATTAATAACCACGGTTTGCTGAAAATCCTTCTGCCCGAAATATGCCCTGTCAGGCATGACAATATTGAAGAGCTTGGCGACCACTGTTGCCACGCCGTTAAAATGTCCGGGCCTTGGTGCTCCGCAAAGGATTTCCCCTATTATGCCAATGTTGATTGACGTGGAAAAACTTTCCGGATACATCTCTCTTTCATCAGGAATAAATATTGTGTCCACACCCTGAGTTGAGAGCTTATCAACATCCTTTTCAACCTCCCTCGGATACTGCAGTAAATCCTCATTTGGCCCAAATTGTGTGGGGTTCACAAATATGCTTACAACCGTTGCGTCATTCTCAGCCTTTGAACGCGCGACAAGACTCAGATGTCCTTCATGAAGTGCGCCCATGGTAGGGACAAAACCGATGGTCTTATCCTCAGCCATAAGCGCCCTGCTCAATGCATGCATATCTTTAACGGTGCTGATTATCTGCATAATTATTCACAAAAAAGGATTTAGAGTCTGAAACTTTTTTTGGCAACGAGTCATAGAAAATCTCTCACATCTTCTTCACTTCCTGCATAAGGATAGTGAATAGATTCTTTTCTTTCAGAGTCTTTACAACCTTGCCGTGTTTGAAGAGTATCCCCATGCCTTTTCCGCCGGCAATACCGATGTCTGCCTCACGCGCTTCGCCCGGGCCGTTTACAACACAGCCCATGACAGCGACCTTCAGCGGCTTTTTAACCTTCATCAAACCGGCCTCAACCTTCTCAACGATGCCCCTGATATTTATCTGACATCTACCGCATGTCGGGCAGGAGATTATTTCAGGGCTGGTCTGCCTTAGGTGAAGGCACTTCAAAATCTCATAGGCAACCTTTACTTCTTCAACAGGGTCAGCAGTAAGGGAGACCCGCATTGTATCGCCTATGCCTTCAGAAAGGAGTATTCCGAGGCCGACCGCGCTCTTTATTGTTCCCTGAAATGCGGGGCCTGCTTCTGATATGCCGATATGAAGCGGATAGCGGTATGTCTTTGAAAAAAGCCTGTAAGCCTCCACCGTCTTCATGACATCGGAGGCTTTAAGTGAGACTTTGATATCTCTGAACTTCAGGTCTTCAAGGATCTTTATGTGCCTGCCCGCACTCTCGACAAGCGCCTTTGGAGTTGGATGTTTATATTTTTTCAGAAGCTCTTTCTCAAGAGATCCTGCGTTTACTCCGATGCGGATTGGGATACCCTTATCCTTTGCCATGCTGACGACTTCCTGAACTTTCAGCTTGCTTCCAATATTTCCCGGATTTATTCTCAGTCCGTCAGCTCCGCTCTTCATCGCTTCAAGGGCAAGCCTGTGATCAAAGTGGACGTCTGCGATAATCGGGATATTGATCTTTCTTTTGATGGACTTTATCGCCTTTGCCGCATCTATATTGAGCACG
Source organism: Nitrospirota bacterium (assembly GCA_040758255.1). Taxonomy (GTDB): domain Bacteria; phylum Nitrospirota; class Thermodesulfovibrionia; order UBA6902; family UBA6902; genus JACRPZ01. Next base: position 20,242 of record JBFLVX010000010.1, on the reverse strand, counting down.
GCAACCCTTATGATCTCGCAGCCCGCGGCTTCGAGCCTTTTAACCTGCGAGACAGTGGATGACACATCACGTGTGTCCGTCTTTGTCATGGACTGGACAACAACAGGCGCCCCCCCGCCAATTTTAATTCCGCCGAGGGTTAGCTGTTTAGTTGGACGGCTCTTCTTTAGCAACTTCTTTTTCATTTGTATTGGTGTTGTTTATCTGATAAAGAGTTACTGCGTTTATATGCTCCGCATCGGTTTTAGAGAAATGGTGTGTGCCGTCATTCTTTGATACAAAAAAGAGGTAATCCGTTTCAGCCGGATAAAGCGCGGCTTTGATGGATTTTATTCCGGGAGTTGCTACAGGTCCGGGCGGAAGACCCTTTATAACATATGTATTATAAGGAGTATCGCGCCTCAGATCACTGTAAGTTATCCGTCTGCTTATCCTGTTCACGCCGTAAATAACCGTCGGGTCTGCCTGAAGTTTCATATCCTTCTTCAGGCGGTTATGATATACGGAGGATATGATCGGCCGCTCTTTATCATGCAAAGCCTCTCTTTCGATTATCGAGGCTAACGTCAGGACATTATTTTCACTCATGCCAATCTCTTGCGCCCTTTTTCTTAGAGTCTCATCGAATTCATCCCTCATCTTCTGGACCATTATACCGAATATTACCTCGGGCTTCATTCCCTTGGAAAAATTATAGGTTTCGGGATATATATAACCTTCCAGGCTCGGCGCATAAACATCCAAAGACTTTAAAAATTCCTTATCATATACAATCTGCCATGATGCTTCATCAAGAAGCCCCCTGTATTTAAATTTAACCTTCATATTTTCAAGCGTAGAGCCGCCGGGGATTGTAATGGCATACTGTACTATTCTGCCTTTCTTCAGGGCGTCAAATATCTCCCACGGACTCAGGGAAGCGCTGAGATTATAGAACCCCGCCCTTATCTTCCTGTCCATCATTGTTATCCTGCCGATAACAAGAAAGACCAGCTCACTTTCGATAATGCCTTCTCTCTTAAGTATATTAATCCCCTGCCTGTACGTAGCTCCTTCAGGTATCTGGACTTCTTTCCATTTGCCGCTGGAAGAAAGAGGAGTTAAAAGTTTAAAGCAAAAAAAAGAGCCCATTAATAAAATAACGGCAAGGGCTAAAAGTGTAAACCTCTTTGCATATATCATCATCTGTTTATGCTGTCAAGGTAACTCTGAAGAATTATTGCAGCGGCAACCTTATCTATAAACCCCTTTCTCTTCTTCCTGCTCAGGCCTGCTTCAAGCATAGCTTTTTCAGCAGAGACCGTGCTTAATCTCTCATCCCACATGATTACAGGCAGATTGAGGGCGCTCTTCAGCTCCTCAACAAAGGCGAGCACCTTTTCCCCTTGTATTCCCACATCTCCGCTCAGCATCTTTGGCAGTCCGACAAGAATAGAGCCTATCTCCTCCTGATACTCTTCAATAACAGCCTTCAGAGCAGGCATACAGCCTGCTCTGTCAATCGTCTTTAACCCATGGGCTGCCATGCCCAGGGCATCGCTTACGGCAATGCCTATATGTTTATCTCCGACATCAAGACAGAGTACTCTCACCCGGTTAGCATGACAAAAAAAAGAGGCAAAATCAAACCTATCAGGGTTTCAATGCCTCAGTTTGCTTCTTTCCCACCTGCGTCAGACAGAGAAAGTCTTGCCTGGTTTCACTTTAGTGTGGTTATAAAATCATCCACAGAGAGCGCCGGAAGGGTCATAAGCTGCACTGTCCCTCTTGAGCCAAGCTCAACCGACATCTTCATTACCGCCTCATTGCTTGGGGCTTCAAGCAGGGTAACAAAGTCGTAAGCGCCGAGAACTGCGTACTGTCCGAGTATCTTGATGCCCATGCCCTCGATCTCTTTGTTTACCTCCTTGATTCTGCCGGGGTTGTTCTTAAGAGTCTTCCTCCCGTCGTCAGTCAGCGTGCTTAATGCGATATAAGTTGCCATGCCCCCTCCTTTTTAAAGAGTTAATATTGAGCTTCTAACTCATTTATACTACTTCCCCGAAGGACTGTCAAGATTTTGCTGTAATTTATCCTTGTAGGACATTTGCTGACAGAAAAATATTGCAAATATTGGTATTGTTTTAGCAATTCCTTTAAGGTACTGAACCTTTTACTATGCTGCTTAAGCAGTGGATGATTAGAACATGGATTACATAACGTGCCGTTACTGTAATTTAGAGTACGAGAAAAGAGTTCCTCATGATCTTTTAAGCTGCGCCGAGCATCTGCTTTCACGCGTTCATAAATACAAAAACCTCTACGGCGAAATGAAGGGCGTTGATGCCATCAAGGACGCGATTATCGCTGCCGAGGATGAAGCGGAGCAATGGCGGAAAAGGGCAAGAGAAGAAACGAAGAAAGAGCCCGGATTAGTATCCGTAGATTATATAGAACACTGCAAAGAAGAGATGAGGCTGGCAAAGGCAAAAGCTGAAGCGCTGAAATGGGTAATAGGCGTATTATAGTCATCCCCTGCCGGTTTTTCCTTAACATCTGCCAATCACCCCTGTCATCATAAATAAAAAGTTTATGCCGGCGTATATAATAAAACAAACCATCATTGAAGATACCCGCTATGAACTATCTGCTTGATATGCTTGCACAATTCGGCGGCGGAAGGGGCGATCCCGGCAATAATGTCGTCCGCTTTCTGCTTCCCTCCATTTTTTGGATAACCCTCGCGTATATCACCATAAGACAATGGCGGAAAGAGAGGGAGAGAAGGGACATCATTATCGCTGCAGCCGCGCTAATAGGCCTCATGCGTGAACTGCTGATGTTTGGAATTGAACTCTGCTGCAACCGCCCTAAACTGTTCGATACCCTCCATCAATTTTATCCGCCAATTGAGCATGCTATCTCATTAACAGCAAGTATCTTGATAGGTTACGCCTTTCTTAAGTACTTCAGCCCCATGAAGAGATTTCCCCGCATATATTTAAAAACAGGCATAGTTGTGTCAATAATTATCTACTTATTAACCGCGCCCTTTTGGATGGATTTCCTGAAGCAATATCCTGAAGCATTGTTCGGCATATTCTGGGGCGATATGGTATTCAGAGTTGCCGGTGTAATCATGACCGGCACAATCATTATTTCTTTAATCTCGGCAGAGCGCGGCGGAACACATATCCCCAATATGCTGTTGTTGGCCTTTTCTTTTCTGTTTCTCGATGAATTTCTGATGCTAATAAATATTGCTCACGATGACTCTTTAAGTGACATATATGCGCCAATAAGGCACAACCTCCACATCTGGGCGATCCCCATGATTACATCTGTTTATTGGGGTGAATTAAAGACAAGGGGTATGAAGAACGAGAAGCGGCTTGCGATGCTTAATGACGCCTTCCTCGGTTTTGGAGCTGACGTGAATAAAAATATCAATGCCCTAACCGCGCTTGCCGGAGAACTGCTTGAGAGCACATGCGCCATGTATAACAGGCGTGAAGATGACCTGCTGCGCACTATCGGGCAATGGCATCTGCCTCCGGATTACCTGCTTTTAGGCAAGGCTGAGGGGCGTATATGCAATGATGTTATGAAGAACGGCAGTGATAATCTCGTTGTTCTGCGCAATCTTCAGGAAACACCGTATGCCAAGTCAGACCGGAATGTGCTTCAATATAAACTTCAGACATATCTTGGAATGGCTGTTAAAAAGAATGCCGGGGTAGCCGGCACGCTCTGTCTTGTATTTCAAAGAGATTATTTTCCTTCCAATGCCGACAAAAAACTCATCGGGATAATCGCCTCGGCAGTCGGAGTGGAGGAGGAGCGGAGAGAGGAGAAGGAAAAGCTGAAAAAAACAGGCGAAGAACTGCGCACCCTCTCGCTGCATCAGGAATCCGCAAGAGAGAATGAAAGAACGCTTATAGCCCGCGAGATCCATGATGAGCTCGGGCAATCACTTACGGCATTGAACATGGACATTGCGTGGCTGAGCAAGAAGATTCCGGAAGATGACGCCAAGGCTCAAGAGAAGATCAAGTCAATGACAGAGCTTATTAATATCACCATACAATCCGTAAAGAAATTATGCACGGAACTAAGGCCCAGCATACTCGATGACTTCGGGCTGATCGCGGCGATCGAATGGCATGCGGAACAGTTTCAGAACCGCACAGGAATTCTATGCAAAGTCACATGCGGCGACATAGGAGATATTTCCAACAAAGAGCTTTCAATAGCGATCTTCCGCGTATTTCAGGAATCGCTTACTAATATTGCGCGCCATGCCAACGCCACGATAGTGAAGGTCAGACTGGAAGAGGAGGATGATATGCTGAAGATGGACATTGATGATAACGGTATCGGGATTATCAAAGAGAGCTCAAACAGCCACCAATCGTTTGGAATAATAGGTATCCGTGAACGCATACTCTCTGTTGGCGGAGACTTCAGTATAATCGGCATTCCGAACAGGGGAACAATTTTGAAAATATCCGCGCCGCTGCGCAAAAGAGGTGATGATAATGATGATAAAGGTGCTCATAACAGATGACCACGCGGTTGTACGCAAGGGATTAAAACAGATCATTGATGAAACGCCCGGTATGCTTGCGGTAGATGAAGCAGCCAGCGGACACGAGGCGATGGAGAAGATAAGAAAGAACGAGTATGACGTGGTTCTGCTTGATATAGCCATGCCTGGCAAGAGCGGCCTTGACACATTAAAAGAGCTGAAATTAGAGCGCCCAAGCTTGCCGGTGCTGATACTTACCATATATCCTGAGGAGCAGTATGCCCTGAGGGTGCTTAAGGCAGGGGCTGCAGGATACCTGACCAAAGAGAGCGCGCCGGCAGAGCTTGTCACTGCCATCAAAAAAGTATCGGAGGGGGGCAGGTATATCAGCCCTTCGCTTGCGGAGAAATTAGCATTTAACATAGGGACGGATACAGACATTGATCCTCATGAAAAGCTATCTGACCGCGAATATCAGGTTATGTGCATGATCGCTTCGGGAAAGACCGTATCAGATATAGCTGATGAGATGTCTCTCAGTGTGAAGACAATAAGCACATACAGAACCCGCATTCTTGAGAAGATGGGGATGAAGAACAATGCGGAGATGACCCACTACGCCATAAAAAAGGAACTCGTGCCCTAAAATCTTCTCCTGCTTCTTCAGCCGGCAAGCTTGTAAGACAAAAACCTACATTAAAATCAGTTAAAACCTGATAGATTAACTCCAAAATATAATGAATAATGATTCTGTCACTAAAGACGGTAATCCAACCTTTTTATAAAAGGAGTTAACATGCGAAGATTAAATTGCTGGGAGTTTGAAAGGCGCGGGAAGGAATCCTGCTGTTTGAAAAAATCAGGGTGTGAAGTATGCCCGGCTGCAAATGAAAGCAGGGTAGACGGCGTTAACAACGGCATAAACGGAGGCAGGGCGTGCTGGGCCATAAACGAGACGTTAAGCAGCGGGAAAGCGCGGGGGGCCTTTGCTTCAAAGCTTGACAACTGCCTGAGCTGCGGTTTTTACGCGCTTGTTCAGATGGAAGAGGGCCGGGATTTCATGTCGATAAAAGAGATATTAAGGAGGCTGTAAAATCAAAATGTTTTTTGCAAAATGTCACTGATTGTAGTAGTCAAATGTATTCAAGTCCTTAATCCCTGCCTCTTTTAAGATTGTTAATACCCCCTTGTAATCATCAGCCGTGGTTTCAACAAACCCCTTCGCTCCAAACTCGCTCAAGCCCTTCCGCCCCTCAGGATCTTTGTTCATATTCAGCAGGGCCTCTTTAAATTTTTTCCTTAAGCCGATGTCAAGATTCCTGTTCAACCAGAGCGCGTCAGACGGGAAGCTTATTGATTCAGCAATGATCGTAAGCTCCTTCTCTATCCTTGGGTTCTGTTTGGCAAGAGCCTCATAAACAGTGTTTTTTACTGCGCCGACATCAGCATCTTTCGACAAAACATCTCTTATCGCAGCATCATGACTGCCTGCAAAAGAATATCCCTTCAAATAGGTCTGAACATTTTTTACTCTGTGTTCTTTGAAATAAGCCAATGGAAAGACATATCCTGAAACAGTGGCCTTGTCTACATAAATCATAACCTTGCCTTTAAGGTCTTCAACTCCCTTTATCCCGCTGTCTTTCCTTACGAAGATGCAGCTATGGGCAGTGCTCTTTCCATTTATATCTATAGGCCTCGCAACAGGCTCCACTTCAAGCTTTGAGTTTGCCAATACAGCGGTGAGCGAACCGAAAAATGCTCCGTCGAGTTTCATGCCGTAAAAATAATCAATGATATTTCCATACTGGCTGATGACCTTGAAATTCACCTTTGTTCCTGTCTTGCCGGTCAGGTAGGATTCAAGGTTTTTGTATCTCTTTGCCTGCTGAAAGATATTTATCTCCGGGACCAGTCCTATATTTATCTCTTTCTGCCCGTCTTCAGCATATGCGGCAAGAGATAAAGTTAATATTGCCGGAAGCAAAAGAAATATGATTAAAAGATGCCTGAAATTCATAGTTAACAATCTAAATTATATAGAAGGAAGGGCGCTCATGCCCGTTAATGTCAGTGTATCAGAAAACGGTTGATTTTATCAAAGGAGCGAATGCTCCTCATTGAATCTGAAGGGAAATATTCATGTTATAATGTCACCATGTCAATAACTCTCTCTTTTCACGGCGGGGTAGACGGCGTAACAGGCTCGTGTTACCTTCTAAGTGCGGGAGGGCTCAATATATTAATTGATTGCGGGTTCTTCCAGGGCGGCATTGAAACAGAGCAGAGAAACCGCAGCGATTTCGGATTTGATCCCGCTTCCATTGATTATCTTCTCCTCACTCACGGCCATCTCGACCACTGCGGCAGGATACCGCTTCTGGTAAAGAACGGGTTTCGCGGAAAAATAATCTGCACTTCGGCAACATATGACATTGCAAAGATTATAATGCTTGACACTGCGCAGATACAGGAAGAGGACTCAGCGCACTGGCAAAAGATCAGTAAACGTAAGGGCGTTGAGCCGCCTGATCCTCTCTACACTATCCTCGATGCGCTTGATGCGCTCAGATATTTTGGAGATTTCGCAGAATATGGAAAGGCTGTGCGCCTTGATGATCAGGTATCCGTCACCTTCAGGGATGCAGGCCACATACTCGGGGCTTCATTCCTTGAAATTGAGGCCGGCAAAGAAAAGAGGATCGTCTTCTCCGGAGACCTTGGCAACAGGAACAAACCGATTATAAAAGACCCGCAATATCCTCAAAAGGCCGACATATGTATTATTGAGGGTACATACTCTGACAGGAGACATAAGGATATTGAAACATCTGTAACCGAACTGCGCGAAGCTATACTGGAGACATTTGCAAGGGGCGGAAATGTTCTTATCCCCTCCTTTGCAATTGAACGGGCTCAGGACCTCCTTTTTTACCTGAGCCGCATGTATTATGATAATGAGCTCCCCAACTGCAAGGTATTTCTTGATTCCCCTATGGCGATCAGCGTCAACCATGTAATGCGCAGACACCCGGAATGCTTTGATGAAGAGACACAGACGCTCCTGAAGAATAACCATAACCCCTTAAGCTTCCCCGGACTTCACCTGACTAAGACACCTGATGACTCAAGAAAGATAAATTACATAGGAAGCCGCGCGGTCATAATCGCCGGCTCAGGCATGTGCACAGGCGGAAGGATCAAACACCATCTGAAGCATAATATCTGGCGCAAAGAGTCTTCCATTATCTTTGTAGGCTATCAGGCTGAGGGCACGCTTGGCAGGGAGATAGTGGACGGAGAGAGTACAGTCAAGATATTCGATGAGAGCTACAAGGTGCGGGCAAAAGTATACACAATCGGCGGTTTTTCAGCCCACGCTGACAGGGACATATTGCTTGACTGGCTGAAGCGCTGCGAAAACCCGGAGCACTTATTCCTCGTTCATGGCGAGAAAGAGGCGCTGGCGTCATTTGAGAAAGAGATAAAAAGAGATAATCTTGCGCGCGAAATACATACGCCGAATTTAAATCAGTCATATACTCTGTAGCTCTTTATTGTTTTTCAAGGCTTTCAGCTTTGAAAGCTGAGGGAATAACGGATTATGGGAGATTCATCAATTCTAAAAATAGCAAAAACAAGTTGGTTTTTCTTTGTTATGGCATTCTTGATAGTTTATATATTAGCTATTGCTGTTGAAAATAATTCTGCCTTTGCCGCTGGGCCTTGGGAAGGCAGGATCATTGATATAGAAACTAAAGAACCGCTTGAGGGGGTGGTTGTGCTGGCGGTATGGCAACGAGCATACAGGACACCAACTGGGGAGGACACTTATTTTTATGATGCTAAAGAAGTATTAACCGATAAAGCTGGCAAATTTGAGATTCCGTCTTATAGTCCAATTAATCTGCTGCCGATAATCAGCGTTATAAGAGAACCGGAATTTACAATTTTTAAACCGGGGTATCTGAGCCTGTCAAGCAGGCATCTTGATGAAAATGTAATAGATAAGCCAACAGAATTCAAAATATATGGGAAAATATACAAGCTCGCTCCGGGGGTTATCGAACTACCAAAGCTTAAGACGAGGGAGGAAAGGTTGAGAAACCTACCTAGTGGGCCAACTGATGTTGGCGCCAAGAAATTGCCGCTCTTTTATAAAGTTGTAAATGAAGAGAACAAAAACTTAGGATTAGAGGAAGAATGGAGATAGCCAATGAGAAGATATTTCATGGAGAAAGCAGTGGGGTCAGACTTGACACGCTTTTGAAATAGCTCTGGACAAGTTTAACATAGGGAACAGTGGAGAACAATATGCTTTATAAAATCAACCCGATTCAGACAGACGCCTGGAAGAGGCTCAAGGAGCATTTTGCCCTCATGAAAGATAAACACATGAGGGATATGTTTCAGGAAGAGCCTGAGAGGTTTTCCGAATTTTCCCTCACATTTGAAGATATCCTCATTGATTATTCAAAAAATATCATAAGCGCCGAGACTCTTGGCCTGCTCGATGAACTTGCCGAAGAAGCCGGGCTTAAGGATGCTATTGAGAAGATGTTTTCAGGGGATAAGATAAATGAGACAGAAGGAAGGTCCGCGCTCCATACGGCGTTAAGAAACAGGTCGGACAGCCCCGTTTATCTTGACGGCAAAGATGTAATGCCCGAAGTAAACGCTGCTTTAAAGAAGATGGAGTCTTTCTCAAACAAAATTATCTCCGGCGAATGGCAAGGATACAATGGCAAAGCGATCACGGATATCGTCAACATAGGCATTGGGGGCTCCTGCCTTGGGCCTTTAATGGTAACAGAGGCCCTGAGGCCTTATAAAAAGCCGCATATTAACGTGCATTTTGTCTCAAATATTGACGGCACTGATATGGCTGAAACCTTGAAGAAGATATCGCCGGAAACCACGCTCTTCATTATCGCGTCAAAGACATTCACTACGCAGGAGACCATGACCAATGCAAATACGGCGCGTGAATGGTTTCTTGCTTCGGCAAAGGATGAATCTTTCATAAAGAAACATTTTGTCGCTATATCAACCAATAAAGAAGAGGGGAAAAGGTTCGGCATAGACCCTGAGAATATGTTTATATTCTGGGACTGGGTCGGCGGCAGATATTCTCTCTGGTCAGCTATAGGCCTCTCCATTGCCTGCTCAATCGGCTTTGATAATTTCAGCGAACTGCTCGAAGGCGGACATGCAGTGGATAACCACTTCAAAGTAGCCACTTTTATGCGGAACGCCCCTGTAATACTGGCATTAATAGGCATATGGTACAACAACTTCTTCGGAGCAGAGACAGAAGCTCTCCTGCCGTATGACCAGTATATGCACAGGTTTCCGGCTTATCTTCAGCAGTGCAGCATGGAGAGCAGCGGGAAGAATGTGGACAGAAACGGAAATGAGACGCGGTATCAGACAGGAACAGTTATATGGGGCGAACCCGGCACAAACGGCCAGCACTCTTTTTATCAGCTTATACATCAGGGGACCAAACTTATCCCCTGTGATTTCATCGCTCCCGCAATAAGCCATAATCCTGTCGGAGAGCATCATAATATGCTTCTCTCCAATTTTTTTGCTCAGACAGAGGCGCTGATGAAAGGGAAGACAGGGGCAGAGGCGCACGCAGAGCTTGAGGCAGCGGGAAAGAGCGAAGAGGAGATTAGAAGGCTTCTGCCTTTTAAGATATTTAAAGGCAACAGGCCGACCAACTCCATACTTTTTAAAAAATTAACCCCGAGAACTCTCGGAAGTCTGATAGCCATGTACGAGCACAAGATATTTGTGCAGGGGGTTATATGGAATATATTCAGCTTTGACCAGTGGGGCGTTGAGCTCGGGAAAGAGCTTGCAAAAAATATTCTGCCGGAACTTAGCGATGATAAAGAGGTAATAGCGCATGATTCATCCACAAACGGGCTCATCAATACGTTTAAGAATATGAGAAAAGAGGAGAAGAAATAGAACTAGAGGATTTCACCACAGTGGACACAGAGAAGAAGAATTTTAAATTTTTAAATTGCCGTAAACTCACAAAAACTCCTCTTAATCTATCTCTTTCCTCTGAGTTCTCTGTGGTTAATTATTGACAATACGGAGGGTGAATATGAAAGAGAGATACCCGCTGCTCCTTGGAGGCAGGCATATTGAAACACCGGATATGCTTGAAGTGATCAACCCTTTTGATGAAAAAATAGTCTCAAGTGTCTGCCGTGCTTCCGGCAAAGAGGCATCAGAAGCGGTTGAGGCCGCTGAGAGGGCAAAAGGCGCTATGGCTGAGATGCCCTCGCACATAAAGGCAAAGATACTTGAGAATATCTCCAGTAAGATAACAGAGCGGAAAGAAGAGCTGGCAAGAAGCATAACGCTTGAAAACGGCAAGCCGATATCAGCCTCAAGAGCAGAGGCTGAGAGAGGCGCGCTGACATTTAAGATAGCCGCCGAAGAGGCGCTGAGACTTGGCGGAGAGTTTATTCCTCTTGACAGAAATGCCGCCTCTGAAAAGAGATGGGGGATAACAAGGAGGTTCTCCATAGGGACTGTACTGGCTATTACGCCGTTTAATTTTCCTCTCAACCTCGTCGCCCATAAGTTGGCGCCGGCAATCGCCGCCGGGGATCCTGTGATTCTGAAGCCAGCCTCAAAGACGCCTGTCACAGCCCTGATGCTCGGCGATATTATTATGGACTCAGGATTGCCGGAAGGAGGCCTGAGCGTGCTTCCATGCAACGGCGATATTGCCGAGAAGATACTTGAAGATAAGAGGATAAAGATGCTCAGTTTTACAGGAAGCGCCTCTGTTGGATGGAGGCTCAAAGCAATGGCAAACCAGAAGAAGGTAACGCTTGAGCTTGGCGGCAACGCAGGCGTGATCATTGATGAAGAATGCGATCTCAATTATGCTGTCGCACAGTGCGTTACAGGCGCATTCGTATACAGCGGGCAGGTATGCATATCCGTGCAGAGGATATATGTTCACGAAAAAGTCTATGACACATTCGAGAGCTTATTCCTTGAAAAGGTGAAGAGATTGAAGATGGGAGACCCGCTTGATGAAGCGACATTTATAGGCCCTATGATAGATGATGAGAATCTTAAACGCGTGGAAACGTGGGTTAACGAAGCGGTTGAGAAAGGTGCTAAAATTTTAGCGGGCGGCAAAGGAACGGGTAATTTTTATGAACCTACCGTGCTATCCGATACAACCCCTGAAATGAAGGTGAACTGTATGGAGGTCTTTGCTCCCGTGGTAACGCTGTCAAAGATAAGGAATTTTGAAGAGGGGGTAACGGAGTTAAATAATTCCGAATACGGACTTCAGGCAGGGGTTTTTACAAAGGATATTAAAAATGCCTATTCCGCATTTGAGAAGCTTGATGTCGGCGGCGTGATAATTAACGACATCCCCAATTACCGCGTTGATCATATGCCTTACGGCGGGGTAAAAATGTCCGGTTTTGGAAGAGAAGGGCTGAAGTACGCCATTGAAGAGATGACGGAATTAAGGCTGATGGTATTGAATCTGAAGTAGTGGCATTACAGACAGGAGAAGTACAACTGTCAGCTTTCCCATGAAATTATTTTGCCTTGTTTTGATACATGCGCAAATCCGCCTCTTTTATCACTTCCATTAAATCTTTCCCCTCTTCAAACATGGCGCACCCGATGCTGACCGATAACCTGCAATCAGGGCCAGCCTGTTCTTTATTCCAATCCGACATGAGTTCATTAACTCGGGAGATCAAAGCATCGCACTCTTTAAAATCACTCTCCAGCGAAACTACCAGAAATTCATCTCCGCCAAACCGCACGAGGAGATCCGAGGCCCTGATTGACCTGCCTAATATTGCGGCGAATTCTTTCAATACCCAGTCGCCTATTAAATGGCCGTGGTTGTCATTTATCTGTTTAAAATTATTAATGTCCATAATGACAATTGAAAATTTCTCTCCGTAGCGCTTGGTCCTCTCGATCTCATTGGCTATTATTTCATTAAAGAAATTCCTGTTATAAACGCCTGTCAGGGGGTCTCTGATCGCCATGACTTTAAGCTTCTCCTGAGTTGTTTTTAAATTATGCACCAAAGTGACAATATGCTCGTACACCTCGGTCACTGGGTCTTTAAAAACCGCTCCCTGATAAACCTCGCATTCCGTGCAGCTTTTATATTTCAACGCGAATTCCCCCTGCACCTTCCCCTCGCAAAACGTGCCTGCTGCCAGCCAGCACCTGATACCCGGATTATTATAGGCAGGGCAATCCTTTTTTGAACAATTCTTGATCTCCCAACATTTCACCTCTCCCTCTTTCAAAATTAAACGGAGCCATTCTTCCCATGAAGCATCACTCTCACGAAGTGACAGCTCGATAAACAACTTGAGGTCATGAGTCAGATTTTTTAACGCAATAACTAAAGGATGATTGTTATCCATACTTTACCTGATATTCCCGGCTTTTTTTACTTAGAGCACTTATTATACACAAAAACAAAATATGCGGGCTTTTCAGTGTCAAATTTCTTCTATTATTGGAAGAGTACTGCGAAGGACTTCACTTGCATGAACTTACGATGATACCCGAACGCTACTTATAATGCCCTTTAATCCAGGCCTGATATTCCCCGCTTATTACATGGTCTGTCCATTTTTTGTTATCAAGATACCATCTGATTGTGCTTCTGATCCCCGTTTCAAATGACTCCTCGGGCTGCCATCCGAGTTCGTCTCTCATCTTCGAGGCGTCAATGGCGTATCTGCGGTCATGTCCGGGACGGTCTTTGACGAATGTTATCAGCCCCCTACGGCTGCCTGCCGGAAGCCTTCCAACGGTTTCATCGAGTATATCGCATATCATCTCCACAACCCGGATATTCTCCATCTCATTATTCCCGCCGATGTTATATGTCTCACCTCGCTTACCCCGCTTCATAATTTCCCAGACAGCAGCGCAGTGGTCTCTGACATAAAGCCAGTCCCGTATGTTTTTACCGTCACCGTAAACGGGGAGGGGCTTCCCCTCAAGCGCGTTAAGGATAATCAGCGGGATCAGCTTTTCAGGAAACTGGTAAGGACCGTAATTGTTTGAGCAGTTGGATATTGTTACAGGCATTCCGTAAGTCTCGTGATAAGCCCTGACAAGATGGTCAGAGCCTGCCTTTGATGCTGAATAAGGACTGTTGGGCTGATACGGTGTTTTTTCTGTAAAGAAGCCTTTCCTGCCAAGACTTCCGAAGACCTCGTCCGTGCTGATATGATGAAAGAGTTTGATCTTCTTCATCCTCTCCCTTACTGTCTCAAGCAGATCAAACGTCCCGACAATATTGGTTTGGATGAAGTCATCAGGGCTGACTATTGACCTGTCAACATGAGATTCGGCTGCAAAGTGGCATACTGCGTCAATCTCATTCTCATCGAATATCTCATCCATCCTCTTCTTGTCGCATATATCATCCTTGAAAAATATATGGCGTTCAGGATATTTCGCCTCAATGCCTGCGAGATTCTCAGGGTTGCCAGCATATGTGAGCTTATCAACATTGATTATCCTGCCTGAATAATCGGACTCCTCAAGCAGATAGTGAATGAAGTTTGCTCCAATGAATCCGCATCCGCCCGTAACAAGCATGTTTTTCATAATTGTTTTTACTAACCCCTTGCTTCTTTTATCAATCTCTCTCTAAAGTTTATCACAAACGTATCAATCTCTTTACGCCAGTCACGCATGAGGTTTATATTCTCCTCCTTAAGACGTTTGTTCTCAAGAATCGAGTTCTTCGGCCTCTTCGCAGGCGTCGGGTATTCATCAGTGCTGCACGGGAGTAAATTGTGCAGAACATCCATTCTTTCTAAAAAATACTTCGCAAGCTCATACCATGTACAGTATCCTTCAGATGAAGCATGATATGTGCCTGTAGCATTGCCCTCAATTAGTCTGCCTATCTGTTCAGCCAGCCTGTATGACCATGTTGGAGAGCCGTACTGGTCATTAACAACCTTTAATGCTTTTTCGGGATTGGCGATTGACAGCCTGAGCATCGTCTTTAGGAAGTTACGTCCGTTGATCCCATAAACCCATGCGGTGCGTATGATGATATGCTTATCGGTCAGCTTGCGTACAGCCAGCTCGCTCTCAAGCTTTGTTACACCGTAATAAGAAAGGGGGCAGGTCTCGTCATTTTCTATGTAAGGCTCAGGCGGCGTCTTCTTCCCGTCAAAGACATAATCCGATGAGATATGGATTATTCTCGCGCCGCATCTGCTTGCGGCACGGGCAAGGTTCTCAGGGCCTATTACGTTAATGTTCCATGCAAGCTCACGCTCTGTTTCACAGGCGTCAACCATTGTGTAAGCAGCGCAGTTGATGATCACGTCAGGCAAGACGCTAAGCGTTATGCTCTCTACCGCCTTTTTGTTCGTAATATCAAAATCTTTCTCTTCCGGCGCAATGACTTCAAATTTTTGCCCAAGAGCCTCTACGCAGTCGGTGCCGAGCTGGCCGCTTTTGCCGCATATCAGCACCTTCATGCTTTCTTTGAACCAGCCCTTCCGAAATCATCGTCATAACGGACTATGTCATCCTCTTCAAGGTAACTTCCCATCTGCACCTCAATTATATGAAGCGGTATCTTGCCGGGATTCTCAAGGCGGTGGCGCGTGGCTTTCGGTATATAAGTTGACTGGTTCTCCTTGAGGAATAGCGTCTTATCACCAATCGTAATTTTGGCTGTGCCCTGAGCAACTATCCAGTGTTCGCTTCTGTGGTAATGCATCTGGAGAGAGAGCTTTGCCTTTGGATATATGACGATCCGCTTCATCTTGGAATTGCCCTTCTCTTCAAGCAGGGTATATGTCCCCCACGGACGGTATACCGTAGTATGACTCTTATATTCTTTGCGTCTTTCTTTCTTCAGCCCCTCGACTATCAACTTGACATCCTGAGTTTTATCGAGGCTTGATACAAAGACCGTGTCAGGCGTCTCAACTACAACGATATTATCAAGGCCGTTCGCAACTATAAGCCTCCCCTCGCCTTTGATAAATGAGTTCTTTGTATCTCTTGAAATTACATCGCCTTCAATCACGTTCTGGTCTTTATCTTTAGGGAGGATGTTATAGAGGGATTTCCATGAGCCTATGTCGCTCCATCCGAAATCCGAAGGCAGGACAACGCCTTTTGCCGTCTTCTCCATTATCGCGTAGTCAATAGAAATGTCAGGCAGTTTTTTATACTGCGCCATTGATATGGAGCCCCTGCTTCTTATTATCTTTTGCATGGTTTCCAAAAGAGCGGGCTCAAATTTCCTGAATTCACTCATCATGACCGACGCCTTAAAAGCGAACATGCCGCTGTTCCAGAAGAAGTTACCGGCTTTTACGTAGCTTCCGGCTCTCTTCTCATCAGGCTTTTCCACAAACCTCTTTATTTCAAGGGCGTCTCCCTTCTTCTTCTTTACTCCTTCTATGTATCCATAGCCTGTCTCAGGATAGTTTGGCCTGATGCCGAAGGTGACGATCTTGTTCATCTCTGCAAGCTTGAGAGCAGTCTCCAATCTTTCATGAAATGAGGCCAAATTGCTGATCATATGGTCAGCAGGCAGGACAACCAGGATGGCGTCTTTCTCTTTCTTTAAGATATTCAGCATTGCAAGCAGAATGGCAGGCGCAGTATTTCTGCCGCAGGGTTCGGTTATCAGCTTACCTTCAGCGAGCACGCCTATGGCTTCAAGATGTCTTGCAATTTCATAATAATGCTCCTCCCCGCATACAACACGCGCATTTTCCGCTGCAAGAACAGGAGAGAGCCTTTTGATTGTGCTCTGTATCAGCGAATCCCCGCCTACCAGATTGATCAACTGTTTGGGGTAGAGCTCCCTTGAGATAGGCCATAATCTCGATCCCATTCCTCCGGCCAACAGCACAGGGTATGCCTTAAGCCCTTTTTTCGTCATCTTCAAGACTCCTTTATTTTTATGGGTCATCTCGTAATCATGAGGGGATAATCCAGGAGATAAACAGTGTTCTGTTTATCCCTTTGTCTTACTTGGCGCTTTATATATAAACCAGTCGTCTTTGGTTATTTCATGGAAGTAGTCTGCTTCATCAATTAATATCCTGGCGGCTGTCTGTCTTACTGCGGCAATCTCTACCCTTACCCCTTCCCCTTTCAGATGTACGACCAGATCCACAAAATCAGAATCCCCTGACATTATGATAATGGTGTCAACCTTTGAAGAGAGCTGAGTTGCTTTGATGGAAAGCGGAATATCAGCGGATTTATGGCACGGGATAACAGAGCCGTAATAGTTCTCATGTAATCTTTCAGCGAATTTCGAAGATATGGACTTCCCTTCCCTGAAATACAGCAGCCTGTTTAATCCTCTGTCATTCAACAATTTCGGGATCAACTTGTCAAAATTGATCATTGCGTTTTTTGTTTTAGACATTTCATGGATACTACGCTCAATGTTGTTCCCATCGCATAATATCGCTACCGATTGATTAATTAATATATTTCCCATAGTTGTTTATCTCTTATTCTAAAAAAAAGAATCAACACTGCAATAATCTGTGCAAATAATTTCTTGTCAATTTTCTCTGCAATTAAATGTCTTATGTCTTGAGATTAAATTTGCACTTTGGACATTCTCTCAACATAATCGTGTCTGCAAAGTAAAGTTCATAATCAAGCAATAAAGTCCAAATAGCCAATAACCAAATCCCTGGCCTCGTCCCACAATTAGGACATTTAACAAGTGTAACTTGGCTTGCTAAGACAATAAGTAATACAATTGCTACTAATATGCTATTTCGGATACTTCCTGTGGTTAAAAAGAATATAATTGCAATGAAAGATACGAATAAGGGCAAAGTCAACAATTTATAAAGGAGCAATTTCATTTGTTATTTGCCTTTATATTTTATCTTTTCAATTGTCTAACAGTTATTTTTATGCTTCTTCCATTCTCTGTAAAAGTATAACCGCAATTAACCTAATAATCAACGTAAGCTATAAAAAAGGAGCATGAAAATAACTCTTATCCGTCATTCCCGCAGTTTGTTGAGCGGGAATCCAGAGTCTTTATTTAAAGGAACTGGATTCCCGATTACTACCTCGGGAATGACGACTTTTGTTGGACACGTTGCTGTTAGACAATCTCAATAGGGGTTTTGAAAAGGAGATATTTTAGATTCGGTAAATCTCCCCTAACCCCTCTTTGCTAAAGAGGGGAATAAAGAAGAATTACTTACTGCCTGCTGACCACTCAATGATGCTCTTGATCATAGCCTCAATCGTGGCCTCTTCAGGCATTATACTGACCTTTAGCCCTGCCTTCTCAACTGCCCTTGCAGTGACCGGGCCTATCACAGCAATTGCAACCCCTTTCAGCAGGCCAAGCGCGTCATCTTCCATTATTGACATGAAGTTATTGAATGTTGCCGCGCTTGTAAATGTGGCTATGGATATTTTGCCCTCTTTCAGGAACCTTCTGAGCCTCTTCCCGTGGACCTCAGGCTTTACAGCCCGATAAGCGGTTGCTACATCTATCTCGCCGCCAAGCTCCCTTACTTTTTCAGGGAAGATTTCCCTTGCCTCCTCTGCCCTCGGCAGGAGAAAGCGCAAGCCTTTCAGCCCGTTGCCTGATAATCCTGAAGCGAAAGACTTTACCAAGCCTTCCGCGTTGAATTGTTCAGGGACAAGGTCTACTTTTATTCCAAAGCTTTTAATTAATGATGCTGTCTTCTCCCCTATCGAGCATATCTTTATCCCCTTCAGGTCTCTGATATCCCTCTCTTTTTCAAAAAAACGTTTAAAGAAGAATTTCACGCCGTTTGCGCTTGTGAATATCAGCCAGTTATAAGACTCTATCTTATCTATCGCCGCATCAAGCTCGCCCCAGTTCTCAGGCGGCACGATCTTGATTGTCGAAAACTCTATTACCTCGGCTCCAAGATCTTCAAGCGCTTCAAAACCTTCTGAATGCTCCCTTGTAACGAGCACTCGCCTGCCGAAGAGGGGTTTGTTTTCATACCATTTAAGCTTTTCCCTGAGCTTCACCACTTCTCCGACAACCATCACTGCCGGAGGCTTAATATCCCTCTCTTCAACTATTCTGGCAATATCTTTAAGATTGCTCACAATGGTCTTCTGGTCTGATCTTGTTCCCCACCGGATAACAGCAACAGGCGTGTCAGGGCTTTTTCCGTTTTCTATGAGCTTCAGGCAGACAAGGGAGATATTTTTTACAGCCATAAGGAAGACGATGGTTCCCGCGCCTTTAGCGAGCGCATCCCAGTTGATTGAGCTCTCTTCCTTTGTGGTGTCTTCATATCCCGGCACAACGGTCAGAGACGATGAGTATAATCTGTGGGTAAGGGGGATGCCCGCATATGCAGGGGCTGCTACTGAGGAGCTGACGCCGGGGACCACTTCAAACTCAATGCCTTCATTTGCGAGCGCCTCTGCCTCTTCCCCGCCTCTGCCGAATACAAATGGGTCGCCGCCTTTAAGCCTGCATATAACCTTTCCTTCTTTTGCCTTCTCAACAATGGTCCGGTTTATCTCATCCTGCGTCATCGTATGATGGCCGCCACGCTTGCCTGCGTATATAAATTCAGCGTCGTGATTTATATAATTAAGAATCTGCGCGTTCAGATGAAAGTCATAGACCACCACCTCAGCCTTCTTCAGATATTTGAGCCCCTTTACCGTGAAAAGGCCTATATCACCGGGACCCGCGCCGACTATGTATACTTTACCTTTCATATTTTATAAACCTAAAAACGGCAGTTAACCACAGAGTGCACAGAGATAAAAGAATTCATATTCAAAAGCTTACTCAGCTTATTTGTATTGTTTTGCTTTCACCCAAAAGGGGAAATGACTTTATGTCTTAACATCTTGATTTTCAGGTCTTTCTCTGTGGTCTCTGTGGTTCAATTGCTTTATGTAGGATAACTAATTGCAATTATTGCAGATTGGCAGCGGAGAATAAAAAACCAGTGTCCGGCGTCTAAAAGAGTTTTCTATCTTGATGCCTGAGAAAAATTTAACCGCTAATCGAAGGACAGCAGGGTTACATATTCTTGTTTATCATCTCCCGGAGTTCCTTGCCGACCTTGAAGTATGGGACATGCTTTGGCTCGACATCCACAGCCTCGCCGGTCTTCGGGTTTCTCGCTTTTCTCGCTTTTCTGCTACGGAGCTTGAAATTGCCGAAACCTCTTATCTCCACCTTATCCCCTTTTGCAAGCGCCTCCTTTATGCTGTCAAAAATAGTCTCCACAACAAGCTCGGTCTGTTTTTTTGTCAGCCCTTCAACATTCCCTGCTATTTTTTCAATAAGAGCAGATTTTGTCATAATGCCTCCTGAATAGATTGAAGACTTTTAATTATATTAAAAAAAAACGCACTCTCTGTTACAGCGTAAGCATATATTTTAACTTTATGCCCGGAAGGACGTCTCTTATCAGCTCTTCCGGAAAATTCCCTCTGATTATATCAAAAATGCTGAATCCATTTTTTTCCTGCACAACCCTGGGCTTGCCCTTTATCCCGCTTATCTCACCTGCCAGGCTGATAGCGTCTTCAAGATTTCCCAGCACGTCAATGAGCCCGGCCTCTTTTGCCATCCTTCCGGTGAATATACGGCCGTCCGCAAGTTCCTTGATGCTCTCAAATGTCATGCCCCTTGCCTCTGATACGGCTTTGATAAATTGATCA
>JBFLVX010000009.1:0-31214 GCA_040758255.1 Nitrospirota bacterium | reverse complement strand
ATATTTGCTCTCCTTTTTCAGGTTGAAATTCAATATGAAAGAGGCAGGATGTATGCCGCCTAGTTTCAGGATTCTCTCAATGATAGGTTTGAAGAGGTCAATCCTCCCGTATGCGAAAGATGATGCGACAAAGCCAGCGATCTCTATGTCGTCAGGGTCTGAGTATCTGTGCGGAAATTCGATAGGGTCGTGCTTAAGCCTCTCTTTGAAGTTGTATTCCCTGTAAAATTTGTCGAGGGTATCTTTTAATGAGCTCATTGCTTAAGTTTTGTTTAAGTCAGTATTAAGCGAAAGATTTGTCTGTTTTTCTTTTTAATTTATCATCAAGCATCTGAGCAATAATTTCTTTGTCAGCGTCATTTGCTGTCAATCCGCGTATTGGGCAGGATATATTTAACGCTGAACTCTTAAAAATAATTTTCAGTAGAAAATCTTTGTGTTTAAAATCTTCTACCCATTCATATCCTTTTATTGCTCTCCAATAATAATTACCATATGAAGAAATAATGCCATTTTCAGTAAATATGGTTTTTGCCCTGAAAGGACTACTATTAAAAGATAAATTGCCAAAAAAGATGATAGAAATCAACATTTCCAGCCACTCATATAAGGGCAAATCCCGTGCTCTAGCTATTGTGGCTATACTAACAATAAGAAGAAATACTGTAATAGCTCCTGGAAAAATAGCAAACAGGGCAGAATCTCTTGTCCAATATTTGTTATGTTTTAAAGTGAACAATATTTTGCTGTTGCCAATTACGTAGCGACGATAGTTGGAAAGTATCGGGTGAATGAACATCAAGGATATTAAAATTATTTCTAAAAAGACTATTAATATATCGCGCATTAATGATATTAACACAAGTTAAATGTTTGCTATATAATATGAAATATCAAAACATTTGAGGAGGGATTATAATGAAGAACGCAAAGGTTACGCTTGGTGACGGTATGCAATTCAGCGCAATTGCAGGCTCAGGCCATACGGTTGTTATGGACGCAGACCCTGAATCCGGAGGCTGCGACAAAGGCTCAAGGCCGATCGAGCTTCTTTTGATGGCATTCGGCGGGTGCAGCGGCATGGATGTAATATCCGTATTGCGTAAGAAGAAGGAGAAGGTGAGCAAACTTGAGATGAATGTGAAGGGCGAGCAGGCTGATAGCTATCCTCATAAGTACACCTCCATACACATAGAATACGTGGTAACCGGAAAAGATATTTCCGAAGACGCGGTAAAGAGGGCGGTCGAGCTTTCGCTTGATAAATACTGCGCTGTGGGTGCTACACTGAGCGGAACAGCGAATATAACGCATTCATATAAAATAGTTTCTGAATAACAAGCCGCAGGGGGACACATAATAAACAGATTATCAACATACTTTTCAACAATTGGTTTTATAGGCTACATCCCTTATGCACCGGGCACTTTTGGGTCTGCCGTGAGTTTCCTGCTGGTTTTTCTGCTGAAACCCGATGATCCAACGCTCTTATATATTTTCACCATTTTCTTTGTTCCGGGGCTGGTTGCATCAAATCATGCTGAGAAATCCCTTGGCAAGGACAGCAAACATATAATAATAGATGAGCTTTGCGGTTATCTCCTCGCAGCTCTCTTCATCCCTAAAACAGCGCCTTATCTTGCAGCAGCTTTTGTATTATTCAGGTTCTTTGATATTCTTAAGCCACCGCCAATCAAAATGATTGAGAAAAAATTGTCAGGAGGGGCAGGCATAATGTTTGACGATCTTCTGGCAGCGGTTTATGCTAATCTCTGCATCCAGATATGGAGATATTTTTTTTAATTTATCGGCGGGTCTATGGTATGCTATTCAGGAAAGAATGCAAATTCCTGATGGATAATTGTCGAGCAGAGATTTGAGGTCTTTTATCGCCATAGAACTGCCTGAAAAGGTTAAGTCCGCTCTGACGGAACTCCAGCAGGAGCTTAAGCAGTGCAAGGCTGATATAAGGTGGGTAAAGCCGGATAATATTCATCTAACGTTGAAATTTTTAGGCGATACTGACAAGAAGAGTCTTGACAGTATAGTAGAAGCGATAAAAGCAGCGTGCAGCGGATACGGACGGTTTGACCTTGAAACAAGAGGCGTCGGCGTTTTTCCTGATATGCGGACTCCAAAAGTTTTATGGGCCGGGATATCTGACAACGATTCATTAACCGGACTTCAAAAAGATATTGAGAATGGTTTGGCGAAATTAGGTTTCAGTCCTGAGAAGAGGCGGTTCAGGCCTCATCTTACGCTCGGCAGGTTTAAATCTTCCTCCGGCAAAGAAGGTTTGTATGATAAAATTGAGGAGCGTAAAGATATAAGTCTGGGATCAATAGAGGTTAAATCAATCTTTTTGATAAAGAGCGAGCTGACCCCTTCAGGAGCAGAATATACAAAGATTGCCGGAATAGACCTTAAGAATTAGAAATAATAAATCAATAAAGATATACATAAGGAGGAGGCAACATGTCTGATAAGGATCGCACAAAGGCGCTTGAAGCGGCTATTTCACAGATAGAGAAACAGTTCGGGAAAGGCTCAATAATGCGGTTAGGCTCAGAAGGAAATCCTGAGATTGCCGTTATTCCCACAGGCTCTATCGGCCTTGATATTGCGCTTGGCGTTGGAGGATTTCCAAGGGGCAGGGTCATTGAGATTTACGGTCCCGAGTCATCGGGAAAGACAACCCTTGCCCTGAATGCTGTTGCTCAGGCGCAAAAAGCAGGTGGCGGGGCCGCTTTTATTGATGCGGAGCACGCGCTCGATGTTGCTTATGCGGAGAAGATAGGCGTAAATGTGCGGGACCTTCTTATAAGCCAACCTGACACAGGCGAACAGGCTCTTGAAGTAACCGAAACACTGGTAAGAAGTGGTGCGCTTGATATTGTTGTTGTGGATTCGGTTGCAGCCCTTGTGCCGCGAGCGGAGATTGAAGGGGATATGGGCGACAGCCTTCCGGGTCTTCAGGCAAGGCTAATGAGCCAGGCGATGAGAAAACTAACCTCTGCAATTTCAAAAAGCCAGACCACGGTTATATTTATCAATCAGATAAGGATGAAGATCGGGGTCATGTTCGGGAATCCTGAGACCACGTCCGGCGGCAACGCGCTGAAATTTTATGCCTCTGTAAGGCTTGATATCAGGAGGATTGAGAGCATAAAGAGCGAACAGGAGGCGGTCGGCAGCAGGGTTCGCGTGAAGGTCGTCAAGAATAAGGTGGCTCCTCCTTTTAAACAGGCTGAATTTGATATATACTTTAATGAGGGGATTTCAAGGGCCGGTGAAATAATTGATCTTGGGGCGGATAAGGGGATTATAGAAAAGTCCGGGGCCTGGTACTCATATAACGGAACCCGCATAGGGCAGGGAAGGGAGAACACAAAGCAGTATCTGAAATCAAACCCTGAAATGGCCATTGAGATTGAATCAAAGATACTTGAGGCGTTTAACTTACAAAAAAAGAGTTAAGAGGGAGGCCTTATGCCGGATATTAATTATCTCCTGAAGAAGGCTATGCAGATGAATGCGTCCGACCTTATCATAAAGGCGGGCAACAAGCCTGTTGCGAGGATCAACGGAAGACTTACCCCTATGGAGGATGAGAACAGGCTCACCTCAGAAGACACCAAAAGTATGGCTGCGGCTGTTATGACCGATGCTCAAAAAGAGCTTTTTCAGCGCAAAAACGATATTGACCTCTCTTACAGCATCCCCGGACTTGGAAGGTTCAGATGCAACGGTTTCAGCCAGAGGGGGACCACAAGCATTGTCTTCAGGGTTGTCCCTATGAAGCCTCTGGATTTAGAGGAACTGCACCTGCCGGTTGTTTTAAGAAAGATCGCTATGGAGCCGAGGGGGCTTATCCTTGTAACAGGGACTACCGGAAGCGGTAAATCCACTACACTGGCAATGATGGTTGATTACATAAATACACATAAGACAGATCATGTCATCACTATTGAAGACCCCATCGAGTATCTGCACAGGGACAAGAACAGCGTTATCAACCAGAGAGAGATCGGCGCTGACACCGAGTCATTCAGCAAGGCGCTGAGGGCCGCCCTGAGGCAGGACCCTGATGTGATCCTTGTCGGTGAGATGCGTGATTTTGAGACTATTCAGACATCAATAACCGCGGCTGAGACAGGGCATCTTGTTTTAAGCACCCTTCACACTGTTGATGCGACTGAGACGATAAACAGAATTATAACCGTCTTTCCTCCTTATCAGCACAATCAGATAAGGCTTCAGCTTGCCTCGGTTCTCAAGGCGATAATATCCCAGAGGCTGGTTCCAATGGCTGATGGAAAGGGCCGGGTGCCCGCGGTTGAAGTGCTTATAGCTACCGAGAGAATAAAGAGCTGCATAGAGGACGCTGACAAGACAAAGCTTATTCATGATGCTATTGCAGACGGCTACAGCCAGTACGGTATGCAGACATTTGATCAATCTCTTATAGGCCTCTTCAGGAAGGGGCTTATAACTTACGAAGATGCCCTGAGCCGGGCTACAAAACCGAATGATTTTGCCCTTATGATCAAAGGGATTCAGTCAACAAAAGATGTTTATGAATCCGGTGAAGAATTCTTTAAGAATGAGAAGGGCCCTGAAATTGAAAGGTTCTCCGGCTGAAGCAAGAAGCTACGCGCTGAAACTTCTCAGTTACCGGGCAAGAAGCCGGAAGGAGATGCTTGCAAGGCTTATCAGGAAGGGCTTTAATGAAGAGCAGACAAACAACGCAATATTATTTTTAGAGGAAGCGGGTTTAATTAAAGATGAGACCCTTGCAAAGGAGCTTTTCAGTTACGCCCTTGAAAGAAAAAACCTCGGCAGGAGGGGCATCGAATTTTTTCTCTCAAAACAAGGGATAGGGAAAGAGCTGATAAATAAAACGCTCTCAGTCCATACAAAAGATATGGAGATGGACGCTGCGCAGAGAATAATTGATAGGAAACTGGGAACTCTGAGAAGACATCCTGCTGATGTTATAAAACGCAGGTTGTCAGGCATGCTTCAGCGCAGAGGCGTTCGGGCCGATGTAATCAATAAGACTATCCAATCTTTGGATTTATAACCGCTTCAAAAGTATTAAATAGTTAATGAACTTGAAAAATGCAGATATTGTTCAATCAGATAATTAACTCGATGAATTTATTGAAATAATATGCAGAGGATTTTAATTAAATAGAGTGTACGCTCAGGTTGGTTAATATTGCAGCTGAGGTATCGAGAATTATCTGTTTTCACAACACCTGCATTTTTCTTAATACATTTTTTGGTTAACGTATGAACAGTAATGAGATAAGAGAACTTTTTATTGACTTCTTCAGAAAGAAGGGGCATGAGCGACTGCCGAGTTCGCCTCTTATTCCGCAGGACGATCCCACGCTTCTATTCACGAATGCAGGCATGGTGCAGTTCAAATCCGTATTTCTTGGCGACGAGACAAGATTCTACAAACGCGCTGTTACTGTCCAGAAGTGTCTCAGAGCAGGCGGCAAGCACAATGATCTTGAGAATGTCGGCAGGACAGCAAGGCATCATACCTTCTTTGAGATGTTGGGGAACTTCTCCTTTGGTGACTACTTCAAAAAAGAGGCATCCGAATGGGCATGGGAGTTTCTTACGGAATGGGCTAAACTGCCGACTGAGAAGCTCTACGTTACTGTCTATGAAAAAGATGATGAGGCGGAAGAGATATGGAAGAATCACGTAGGTGTTTCAGCAGGAAGGATCTACAGGCTCGGGGAAAAAGACAACTTCTGGCAGATGGGCGATACTGGGCCGTGCGGCCCATGCTCCGAGATATTGGTTGATCAGGGAGAGGATGTCGGCTGCGGCAAGCCCGGTTGCCGGATAGGATGCGACTGCGACAGGTATCTTGAGATATGGAACCTTGTCTTCATGCAGTACAACAGGGATCAGTCAGGCAAACTTACTCCATTACCTAAGCCGAGTATTGATACGGGAATGGGGCTCGAAAGGCTTTCGTCTGTGCTTCAGGGCAAGAAGTGTAACTTTGATACTGACCTTTTTCTCCCGCTCATCAAAAGGGTTGAGGATATTTCAGGCAAGAGGTACGGCGCCGGCCATTCATCAGATGTCTCCATGCGCGTAATAGCAGACCATATAAGGTCAGCGGCCTTTGTGCTTAGTGAAGGCCTGACGCCCTCCAACGAAGGCAGGGGCTATGTGCTGAGGAGGATAATAAGGAGGGCTGCAAGGCACGGCTATATGCTTGGCATTGAAGAGCCTTTCTTATATAACGTGCTTGACCGCATCCATGAAATAATGTCAGAGCCTTATCCCGAACTCCTTGAGAATGCCAAGGTGAGCAGGGATCATCTCAGATTTGAGGAGGAGAGGTTTGCGCATACGCTAACTTCAGGCATGGCTATAATCAACAGGCTTGTTGATGAGATCAAATCATCAGGCAAAGATATGATACCTGGCTCCGAATTATTTAAACTGTATGATACATACGGCTTTCCTCTTGACCTTGCGCGGGATATTGCGAAGGACAACGCGCTCCAAATTGACGAAGAGGGGTTTGACGGAGAGATGGAGGCTCAGAAGAAGAAGGCGAGGGCCTCATGGGTCGGGGCTGAAGAAGGAACCGCCGGCATCTATAAAGAGGCGTCAAGAAAGATAACGCAGACAGAATTTAAAGGTTATGAGACCCTTAAGGCAGAGTCGTCTGTCAGGGTATTGATAAAAGGCGGGAAATTTACAGATGAAGCAAGAGAGGGCGACGCAGTCGAGATAATACTTGACAGCACCCCGTTCTACGGTGAATCCGGAGGACAGGTCGGAGACCAGGGGATTATAAAGGCTGACGGCCTGAAGGTTGAAGTAACCAATACCAAGAAGGTCAACAATTTGATAATACATTTTGGAGATGTAAAGAAAGGCGTCATAAAGAGTGGGATGTCTGTAAAGGCGTCTGTTGATGAGAGCAGGAGAAGGGCTGTTATGCGCAATCATACAGCGACTCATCTCCTTCATAGAGCTTTAAGGGATGTTTTAGGGGATCATATCAAGCAGGCAGGCTCCCTTGTCTCTTCTGAAAGGCTGAGATTTGACTTCAACCATTTCTACGCTGTGCAGGAGAAGGAGCTGCAGGAAGTCGAGCAGTTCGTCAATGAGAAGATTCTTGAAAATCTGCCCGTTGACATTGAATTGACAACGCTTGACAATGCTGTCTCAAAAGGCGTGACAGCCCTGTTCGGCGAGAAGTACGGATTAGAGGTGAGGGCTGTCAGGGCCGGAGATTATTCCGCCGAACTCTGCGGCGGCACGCACTGCCGCGCAACCGGTGAGATAGGGACGTTCAAAATAATCTCTGAGGGAAGCGTTGCAGCGGGAGTAAGGAGGATAGAGGCCCTTACCGGATTTTCATCCCTTGAGTACATAAAACAGAGAGAGGATGAGTTGAAGAAGGCCGCCGGAATATTGAAGGTGGCTGAACTTAGTGTTTCGGAAAGGGTTCAAAAAGTTACTGCGGATAACAGGCTGCTTGAAAAAGAGCTTGAGAAGATGAGAGGCAAAGCAGCGGCTAAAAGCTCAGGCTCTCTGCTTGACGCGGCTCAAGATATTGACGGCGTCAAAGTCCTTGTTCAGAAACTCGATGGTGCGGACATGAAGACTCTGCGAAACCTTGCGGATACATTGCGGGACAAGATAGGCTCAGGGATCATATTCCTGGGCGCTGCCAATAACGGCCAGGTATCATACGTCTCCGTAGTCACAAAAGATCTGGTTTCAAGATTTAACGCCGGGGAGATACTTAAAGAGGTTACAGGCGGCAAAGGCGGCGGCAGGGCTGACATGGCGCAGGGAGGCACTAAAGATGTTGAAGGGCTTGATAAGGCGGTCAGCTCTGTTATTGAGATAGTTAAAGAACAGATGAAACAGAAGGCAATCTGAATAATAACAAGGAGGATATCATGTCACTTTTAGAGGTTGTGCAGAAGGCTTTGATGGCAGGGCTCGGCGTGCAGGAGAAGACAAAGGAGTTTGTTGATGAGCTTGTTCAAAAGGGTGAATTGAGCGAGACTCAGGGCGCAAAGCTCATTAAAGAGTGGTCTGAGAAGGCGGGCGCTACAAAAGATGAATTTGACAAGAGCATAAAGGACCTTGTGAGCAAAGCCGTGGAGAAGATCAATTTCCCGACGAGAAAAGAGTTTGACGAGCTTAACAAGAAAGTAGAAGCTCTTTCGGAGATGGTCAAGAAGTTTGAGAAGTGATGCTTCTTCGCCTGACATGCAGCGGCAATTATAAAACGATCATCGTCAACGGATAATTCCTATGGCTATATCAGGGCTGTTAAGATTCTGGCAGACATATAAGAATATCAAGAGAATAAGAGAGATAGTCAGGGTCTTCCTCAGGCATGGTTTCGGGCAGTTCATAGAGCAGCTAAATCTGCAGCGTTTTGTCCCTTTGAGCACAAGATTAAAACTCTTCAACAGATGGGAGAAGCTTGAGAAGCATACCATCCCTGAAAGGCTGAAGATCGTCTTCAGCGAACTTGGCCCTTCCTTTATAAAACTTGCCCAGATACTATCCTCAAGGCCTGATCTTATAACCGCTGAATATGCGGATGAATTTAAAAAACTTCAGGACAAGGTTTCTCCGTTCCCCTCTGAGAAGGCGGTGCAGATAATAGAGTCCGAACTCGGCATATCGCTTAATGACGTATTCTCGTATTTTGAGGGCGCGCCTGTTGCAGCCGCCTCTATAGCTCAGGTGCATAACGCAGTTTTAAAGACCGGTGAAAAAGTGGTAGTAAAGGTGCAGAGGCCTGATATCCTTGAAATTATCCAAAACGACCTGGCGATTTTGAGCCTTATAGCACGTCTTATGAGCAGATACATTCCTGAGAGCAAGTTCTTTGACCCTGAGGGCATTGTTACTGAATTCTCGAAAACAGTAAAGAAGGAGCTGGATTTCTTTGCCGAGGCAAAAAACGCGGAGCGGTTCAAGAGAAACTTCGCAGGAGACGAGAATGTCTGCATCCCTCTGATCTATCCTCATCTGTTATCTGAAAGAGTGATTGTAATGGAGAGGTTTGAGGGCGTCAGGATAGATAATATAAGCGGGATAGACGCCTTTGGAATAGACAGACAAGAAATAGCTAAAAAGGGAGTTAACGCTTATTTCAAGATGATCTTCGAGGACAGGTTCTTTCACGCAGACCCTCATCCCGGCAATATCTTTGTAATGCCGGATGGCAAACTCGGATTAATGGATTTTGGAATAGCCGGGCGGCTGACGCCGGAGATGATGGAGAACGTTGCCGGCGCTTTCATCGCGCTTTACAATAAAAAATTTGACGCCCTTATTGATATATATATAGATATGGGGCTGGTGGCAGGCGATGTGGACCTCGAAGAGTTCAAGAGGGCTTTGAAGAGAGACCTTGTTGATATTGTTGAGCCTCTTTATGACCTTACCATTTCAGAAATAAATTTCTCCGAATATCTTGAGCTCTTTACGCATCTTGTCATTAAACACGGGCTGAAGGTCCCTTCTGAATTGATGCTGATAAATAAAACAATAATGATGCTCGATAACATAGGAAGGCAGCTTGACCCTAATTTTAACGCGGTGACCGCGGCAGAGCCTTATGCGGCAAAACTCATAAAAAAACGGCTGAGTCCAGAGAGCATCTTTGGCAAGGCAAAAGAGAACGTCTTTGATATGAGCCGTCTTTTGTTCGATACGCCGAGACAGATAAACAGGCTCTTAAGAAAGACCATAAGGGACGAGGTGAATTTTAATATCAATCCCATAGGCATGGATAATTTAATAAGGGACATAGACCGTTCAAGCAACCGCCTGGCGTTCAGCATAATTGTTGCGGCAATAATAATGGGTTCGTCAATGCTTATACAATCAAACATTGACATCGGCGGAAGGATCTGGGGGCTGCCGGCCATAGGTGCTGTAGGGTTTTTAGTGGCGTTTTTGCTTGGGATAAGACTTCTGATATCAATCATAAAGTCTGGAAGGCTTTAAAAAAAGGCACAGAGACGCAAAGGAGGACAAAGCATGACAATAGAAGAGCTTAAAAAATACTGTGATGAGGAGTTTGTCAATATTGAGAGAATAAAAGGGGAGCTTTTCTCCCTCAGTAAGCCTGATAAGTCCGAGTATACGCTTTCAGAGCAGGCGGCGGCAGCGGCTTTTATCGTAAACATATACGGAGGGGTTGAGAATATTCTGAAGCAGATGCTCGTATATGACAGGCTTGATACAAAAGACTCGCCGGAATGGCACGAAAAGGTCCTTAAAAAAGCCAATGAAATAGGCATACTGCCACCTGACCTTTACCAGATCCTCACAAGATATCTTGCCTTCCGGAACTTTTTTATCTATTCATATATATTCAATATAAAACCGGATGATCTGAAGGTTCTAATTGACGCTGTCAGCGGCATGCTCACAAAATTCAGGAACGAGATTGATGAATATATTGAGACTATTTAAATACATTTTTCAGGGTAACTTAAAATCGAAAAGGAGGGTTTATGGGTTTTACAATTGTCGGACTGAAAGATAAGTTGATGGAGATGTATCCTGAGATGAGTGAACACGGTATCTCTTTGACGATTGATTTCAGCAAGGAGAAGAAGGCATATGTTGTGAAGCTTAAAAAAGATCAGCATGAACTTTCAACTCATATTGAGAAGAAAGAGGCGGAAGAATGCATGGATGGTCTAAAATGTATTCATCTCGATATTCAGGTCAGGCAATTCATTGAAAATTTTGAGAGAGACAAAACCAAATAAAAGGAGGGGTTATTATGAAAAAGAAGAGGCCTGCAGAATTGTCGGATAAGTTTTTAAAGAATATGAAGGCATGGCAGAAACTTGAGGATGAGACGATAAGATTTTCAGAGGCGACGCTGAAGAAGAGCAAAAATCCTCTCATACGGATGACCATGGAGATGATCAAGAGCGATTCGCAAAAACATAAGGCTATGCAGCAGATGCTCATTGACAGTCTCACAAAAGAGGCCTTATGCCTTAGCGTTGAGGAGCTTGCCATGCTTTCAGAAGGGCTTGACAGGCATATGGCGGCAGAAGAGAAATCCCTTGAACTTGCATATGAAGCATTAATGAACAGCGAGCTCTTTGTTACGCGTTATCTGCTCTCTATCCTCATTGCGGATGAAGAGAAACACCACAGTCTATTAGGCAAGCTCGACGAGCTTAAACAGGCGGTGGTTTTTGTTACATAGATAACAGAGCCCGTAGTTTATCTCCCCTCCCTTGACTGGAGGGGATTAAGGGGAGGGTGAAGAGGGGAGAGGGAACCCTGCGGCATATTTGAAAGAAATAAGCTTTAATAAAATATCAGGAGGTGCAATATGGCAGGCATTACAAAAGAGCAGTTAGTCGAATTATTAAACAAAGACCTTGCGCTTGAGTATACCGCTATTGTTCAGTATACCCAGCATCAGGGGGTTTTAAAAGGCGCAATGTATCAAAGCATGCAAAAGGAATTAATAATCCATGCGCAGGAGGAACTGCAGCACGCAACGATCTTAGCCGGGCAGATTGATTATTTAGGGGGAACGCCCGCAATTGATGTGCCCCCGGCAAAAAGATCAAGTGACAGCGTGACAATGCTTGAGCAGGATTTAGAGGGTGAGAATGACGCTATAGCTCGCTATATAGCAAGAGTAAAACAGGCAGAGGAATTAAACCTATATCATCTTGCCCAGCAGCTCAGGACTATACTGGCTATGGAACAGGAACACGCGATGGATTTAGAGCAGGCGCTGGGGAAATAGAACCGGCGTCTTTCCAGCGGCTGCTTTGGAGTATTACTATTCGGAGCATGTTCTGATAGAGGAAGGATTACTTGATCCGCCTTATGCAGGCTGACATCATTCTGCCCTGAACAATGACCTTCTCTCTCCTTACTCTCTTTTCGCTTAGAAAGGCGGCAAGCTTGCTGAAAATTTTTTTTAAACCTGACATACCCTCTCCCTTCTCTCCGATTGTTATCGGCAGTATGGCCAACCTGCCGGATAGTACAGGATTACATTTTACTGCGGGATGGTTTTTTAGTCAGGTGATGCAAATCACGTTCACAATTTTTTTGTTTTCATCAAAAGCGGGGCAATACTGACGTCTTTATCCGGGGGCGGCATTTTAATTTTACGGCTGGAGGAAGTTAAAGCTAATTTGTTATTCCCATCTAAACAAACTGTACGCCTGCCCTGCGATTTCCGTTGATTTCTCTGTTCCAGCGGACAATGCCAAACGGGTGAGTAAAGCGGTTAAATTTTAATACATGCCCCGGCTCAAGGGGATAATCCATAACAATCCCCATGCCTGTACTGCTGATATCAATGGTATTGCATGACAGACTGAGTGCTTTGATTTCTCTGAAGTCACTTACCGGCACCAGAAAATCAATCTTCTCGTTGAAGGGTATTCGTTCAGATGTTCTTTTTTCCACCATATACGTCTCTCCATGCTATTTCTATTAAATTTCCGACTGCTTGATGAACTTGACTGCGGAGTAATTTACTTCACAGGTTCAGCGGGTTTTACCGGTTCTTTAGCAGTATCGCCCTGTCCCGGCGCTGCCGGTACCGCTTTCAGCGGGACTTGATCTGCGCCTGCGAGGGGATTTGCTGAAGTCTGTTTAGGTACACTGCTCATAACCGAGCCCCTCTTGAAAGAGATGACCGCCAATGTCAGGGAAGTGAGCATAAACAATATGGCTGAAGCAGTGGTGAGTTTGGTGAGGACTGTTGCAGCGCCCCTGCTTCCAAACAGGGTCTGATTTGAACCGCCGAATGCCGCACCCATCTCAGCCCCCTTACTGCTTTGGATCAGGACGATGAATATAAGAAACGCACAGACTATTAAATGAATTATAAGAACCAATGTATACACTTAACTCCTCCTAAGATTTAAATTAACTTTTCGACTCTGTTACTATTTTAGCAAAACTGTCGGGTTTTAGGCTTGCGCCCCCGACAAGGGCGCCGTTCACTGCGGGTTGAGCCATCAGAAGCTTGGTATTTTCCGGGGTAACGCTGCCTCCGTAGAGTATCCTTACTCTCTCTGAGTCAGGATTGTATTTTTTTAACCACTCCCTTATGTATGTGTGAACTTCGTTTGCCTGCTCCGGCGAGGCTGTCTTGCCGGTCCCGATAGCCCATATAGGCTCATACGCTATTGTTATTCCGTCAAGAGGCATATCTTTCAGGGAGCCTGTAAGCTGTTTGTCCAGAACCTCAAATGTCTTATTCTTCTCCCTCTCTTCAAGGGATTCGCCGATGCAGAGTATTACATCAAGCACGTTCTTTCTGGCAATTTTGATCTTCTTGTTAACGATCTCATTGGTTTCAGAGAAGTATTGTCTTCTCTCTGAATGTCCGATAATGACGGATGTGCAGCCTGCGTCAAGCAGCATGGCAGGGGATATTTCGCCTGTAAATGCGCCTTTCTCTTCATAATATACATTCTGCCCCGCGAGTTTTATCCCTGTCTTATTCAGAAGCTTTGCTGCGGCATTTAATGATGTGAATGGAGGGGCAATCAATATATCAACATCCGTTACATCTTTAACCATGGGGATGAATGAAGTTATGAACTCTTCGGTCTCCCTGACAGACTTGTTCATCTTCCAGTTGGCTGCAATCATCGGTTTAAGCATAGTGACTAATTTAGAGGAATTGGGGGGGGAAAGTCAAGGCTGGGGGAAATTGTCTCCCCTTCCCATTCGCCTCAGTTTTGCATATTTATTGAATGTATAACAGGAATAGAGGTAAGCCAGCTTTAAACCATAAGCGCCGTCAAGAAAGCCTAATTGAAGGAAGAGCATCCTGAAGAAGGTGGCGGCGGGCCTGAGTATGATATCAAAGATGCAGGCGCGGCGGCCTTCTTTGTAGAGCTCTTTTGCCGCAAGCGTTGAGTATCCCTCCATTCGCTCCAGATAATCGTTTATGTCTTTATAAGTGAAATGCTCAAGCGGATTCTTTAAATAACCTGTTTTGCCGTTGATCTTTATTGACTCATGCACCTCTCTTTGCTGAAAGGAGCCCTTTCCGCGTCTGAAAAGCCTCAGTGTATAATCAGGCCACCAGCCCCCGTGCCTTATCCATCTTCCGGCAAAATGGTTTTTACGAGCTACATAATAACCGTCTTTTGATGACGGGTCATTAATTGTCTTTAGTATCTCGCTCTTTAAATTTTCTGTAACCCTTTCATCAGCATCAAGCACAAGCACCCACGGCTGTGTTGTCATTGAAACGGCTTTATTCTTCTGCTCTGCAAAACCCGGCCACTCGAAGGTAAAGACTTTGTCAGTATATTTCTTGCAAATCTCTCTTGTCCTGTCATCACTGAAAGAGTCAATAACGACAATCTCATCCGCCCATTTTACGCTTTCAAGGGCGTCCTCGATATTCTCTTCTTCGTTGTGAGTGATTATGGCAACAGAAAGCATAATTCTTAATCAGTATCAGTGAACTCCTTCCGCTAATTCTGCCGTGAAACTGCCTATCTTCACCTTGCTCTTTAACATGACGGGTAGCCTCTTCTCATCATCAGTAAGCCAGATATATATTTCTCCTTTCTGAAGGAAGACCCCCTCTGATTTGAGCAGAGGCTTTATGACGATTGTATCAAATCCACCTGCCGATGTGGTTATCCTTTCTTTGCCAAGCACCTGTACTTCCGTGTTATAGACCTTTTTATTATCAAATATATCAATATATTCAGACCTGCCGGTTCTTAACTTGCGCCTGCTTATTTCATATGCCGCGGAGAGCGGGTCAAATGCCTGTTTCTCCAGATTGAATTCAACACTTTCGTTCTTTAGCTTGTCGATATAGATAACCTTTTGCGTATTGCTTTCTGATTTCTCGCTGAAATATGTGACTTTGTCCCTTTTGCGGCTGCCTTCCCGTATCTTAACAATGTATTTATTTGGATGACCGTCAGGGGCAAGAATGCTCTGTGAGAGATCATCAACCTTGTAGAAGATGGAGATAAAAGGAGCTGATTGCGCTGTTGATGTTATGGTAATGCCTTCAGGGGTATTTGCATAACTTAGGGTTGCTTCGCCTGCCTTGATGCCAGACCAGTAGATGTTATAAACGAATTTTGCTTTGATTGCGGAGTCAGATGCATAGGCAGGGCATATGGCGCAGAGCAGACAGCAAATGGAAAGAAAGATGAAGATTTGCCAAAGCTTTTTGCCATTTGATCTTTCTCTCAAAGATATTTCCTCAGTTTATCAAATACCGTTTCAGCGCTTATCTCAGTCATGCAGAGAGGCTCTTTGCAACTCTTCTTAAAACATGGACTGCATGAGATGCCCGTCATGATAACTTTCAGCTCTTTGTTCTTCTGGCAGCCGTAAGGCCCGGTTTTTGAGGGATCGGTCGGGCCGAAGAGCGCGACAAGAGGCTTCTTAAGCGCCGCCGCAATATGCATGGGGCCGGAATCATTACTAACTATTGCCTTTGCGCTTTCAATCAGCGCCGCAAGTTCTTTCAGGCTTGTCTCCCCGCAGAGGTTGATTATTTTCGGTTGCTTTGTTGTCTCGGGTATATTTTTTATAATCTTCAGGCAGATTTCTTTGTCAGCGCTGCTGCCGGAAATAACGCACGGCATTTTGAGTTTTGAAATAAGCGCAGCAAAATGTTCAGGAGGCCATCTCTTTGAAGGCCATCTTGCCGATGGAAGGATCAGGATATACTCTTTTACATCCCCCAAAAGTTCTTTTATCTTTCTCCTCGACTTATCGTCAACGCTCAGAGGGAATTCAGCCTTTTTTGCTGTTGCGCCTATCGCCTTTGCAATCTCAAGGTTCTTATCAACCGCGTGTATAATTCCATTGACCGCAACCTTTTTGTTATACATAAAACGGCTCCCTTCCCTTGCGTCCGCAAAACCCACTCTCAACGGGGAAGGGGTTGAGAGCGATATAAGGCCGCTTCTCAGCAGTCCCTGAAGATCAACCACAATGTCATAGTTTCTGCTTTTAAGGGTTTTTCTTAGGCGGGATATATCTCTTGACGTCTTGGGAATATTTTTGATGCTCTTCCATGAATCCTTATCAAAGACGATAAGCTCGTTTATCAGCGGGTTATCTTCAAGAATCCCGAGCAGATTTTTGCTTACTGCCCAGTCAACAGAGGCGTCCGGGAACCTGTCTTTCACAGCTTTCAGAAAAGGGAGCGCATGTATAATATCCCCTAAAGAACTGGGCTTTATGATGAGGATCTTCATTCTTTATTATTCTATCACAGAGGGAGATGAAGCTGATTCACTCTCCAGTATCCAGTTGGCAGCATCATCCAATTCTTTTGCAATGTAAGAGGCGCAAGTGTTTTCAGGGTACAGCACCGGGGCGATTAAAATTCCTTTTGCGCCTGTCCTCATTCCAAGCATGACATCAGACTCTTTATCGCCTATCACATAAGAGGACTTGAAATTGATCCTGTATTTGAGTCTTGCCTTAAGCATAAGAAGCACTTCAGGCTTCCTGCATGAGCAGCGCTCGTCAGGGTGATGAGGGCAGTAGAAGAAGTCATCCATATCGAATTCCTTCTGGAGGTATGCGTTTGATTCTTTGACAAACGTCTCCTCAATCAGCCCCCTTGCAATTCCGGACTGGTTTGTTATGCCAATGAGCATGAAACCTGCATCCTTTAATCTCTTCAGGCTTGTCTTCACATCTGGGAGTATCCTCAGCTTATCGAATGTGTTCAGATAGTGCATGTCCTCAATTAATGTGCCGTCCTTGTCAAGGAAGATCGCCTTTTCCTTTGGGAGCAGATTCTTTAATGCGGAGGATACTTCTTCCGGAGTTATGTCTGTCATGCATTTCAGATGACCTTCAGGACATTCCCGCTCAAGGCAGGGGGAGCATGAGAGCTTTTTTGTGATAACGTTATGCCCGTCTCCGAACGGTCCTGTCGCGGAACTGTCTGTTGAGCCGAACAATGCCACTGTCGGCACATGTAAAGCAGCGGCAATATGCATGGGGCCTGAATCATTCGTTATAAAAGCATCACATTCAGATATGAGAGCGGCAAGCTCTCTGAGGTTTGTCTTGCCGGTAATGTTTAAAATATGAGCTTTGAGTTCGGAGTCTTGAGTTCGGAGTTGCTTCACTATCGCATCCGAAATCTCAACCTCTGCGGGACTGCCGAAGATTATCACCCTTCCGTCTAATTCATTTATTATCATGCGAATCAACACAGCGAAATTCTCAGCAGGCCATCGCTTTGCAGAGCCGTAGGTTGCGCCGGGGTTGATGCCTATAACAAATAATGGGTGAGGGGTAAGGGGTGATAGGTTCAGAAGCGCTCTTGCGTGCTCTCTCTCTTCATCGCTCAGGTAAATATAGGGCTCTGAGGTTAGAGGCTTAATCCCTGCTTCTTTAAGAAGGTTCAGGTAATAATAGACCTGATGCTCTCCGGCATCATCGCTCTTTAAAGGGACAGCTTTTGTTAAAAGAAGGCCTCTGGAATCTCTGTTATAACCGATACGCTCAGGAATTCCTGCAAGCCACGAAATTAATGCGGCATCAAAGGCGTTCTGAAGTAGAATGGCTTTATCGAACTTCTTCTGCCTTAATATGCCTGCAAGCTTCAGCTTGCCGGTAATGCTTTTATATTGCTCATCATAAAGGATTATCTCATCAACATCCGGACTTCCCTTGAAAATCTCTGCAACCCATGGTTTTACAAGAAGGCTTATCTTCGTATCAGGAAAGGCCCGCCGGACTGCTCTTATAGCAGGAAGAGTTATGACCGCATCGCCTATCCAGTTTACCCCTCGGATTAGAATCCTGTCAGCACTTTTCTCCATGACTAAGATTTTAACATCTGGAGTTTAGAATAGTCTTTGCGGATGCAATTCGTATCCTTGTCCACTCTGTTACAAATAGCCTCTGTCTGTTATAATTCTGCATGGTTATGACACGTTGCTTTCGCAATGATATGTCGATGTTGTTGAGATGTCTAGTAGCCCGGATAAACAAGTTTATTGCATGTGCCCTTTTTGAAGATTCTGGGGAAGTAAGAGGAAAACAAAATTTAGAAGATAAAAATGGACTTGGGAAAATAAAATGATTTCTATGATGATAGCTATTTAAGACGTGACTTTTAAAAAGCAAGAAAAACAGGTTGTCTCAAAGAAAAGGGTTGCCGACCATGGTGAAGTTTACACTGCCAAGCGGGAAGTAACTGCCATGCTTGATTTGTTGAAACAGGAAACGGAGAGGATCGATTCTCGCTTCCTTGAGCCAGCTTGCGGGCATGGGAATTTTTTGGCGGAGGTATTGAATAGAAAACTTCATGTAGTTGAAACCCGCTATCGCAAAAGCCAATTGGAGTATGAACGGTATTCAGTTATCGCCGTATCCAGTATTTATGGCATCGACATTCAAAAAGATAATGTCGTTGAGTGCCGGAATCGGCTTTTTGAAATATTCAATGAGATGTATAACAGCTTTTATAAGAAAAAAACCAAGGAAGAATGCAAAAAAGCGGTCAAATATATTCTTGAGAGGAATATCATCTGGGGTGACGCGCTCACATTAAAAACGGTGGGCGAGAACGCCAAGCCGATTGTTTTTTCCGAGTGGTCGCCTGTCAATGGCAGCATGATAAAACGAAGAGATTATGCCTTTCATGAGTTACTGCCCGGTGACAAAATTTGGGAAGTGTTTCATATTTCTGATTTAGGCGAAAAAGTGTTTATACCAGAGCCTATAAAAAAGTATCCCCTAATGCATTTCTTGAGGTTAGCCTATGTTGACCAGTAATAATTACAATCCGGATGTGCTGACCTGTCTTGCAAACTTGAGCAACGATGAAGTGTTCACGCCGCCCAAACTGGTTAATGAAATCCTTGATTTGCTACCGCAGAAAATCTGGAGCGACAAGAATGCTACATTCCTCGATCCTGTCAGTAAATCTGGCGTCTTCCTGAGGGAAATTGCCAAGAGGTTAATGGTTGGCTTGGAAAAGGCAATTCCGGACAGGCAGAAAAGAATAAACCATATTTACAAAAACCAGCTTTTCGGCATTGCTATTACGGAATTGACTTCGCTGCTTTCCCGTCGCTCGGTTTACTGCTCTAAGACTGCCAACGGGAAGTATTCTGTATGCGAGACATTTGACAAACCACAAGGCAACATCCGTTTTGAGCGGATTGAACATACATGGGACAACGGTAGATGTTCTTATTGCGGGGCAAGTCAGGAAAACTATGGCCGCGGAGAAGAACTCGAAACCCATGCGTATCAGTTTATTCACACTCTAAAATCAGAGGAGATATTTAACATGAAATTTGATGTCATTGTCGGTAATCCGCCGTATCAATTGAGTGATGGCGGATTTGGAACAAGTGCTACGCCAATTTATCACCTATTTGTTCATCAAGCTAAAAAACTTAATCCGAGTTTTTTATCCATGATCATCCCTGCTCGCTGGTTCTCTGGAGGAAAAGGCTTGGATGATTTTAGGGAAGAAATGCTTAATGACAATCGAATACGAGAAATTCATGACTTCCCTGATGCGTCAGATATTTTCCCAGGTGTGCAAATAAAAGGCGGTGTCTGCTATTTTAAATGGGAGCGTGATAGTCGAGGCTTGTGCAAAGTTTCGTCGTATAATAATGGCGAACTTATTTCCTCAATGGAAAGGCCATTGTTAGAATCTGGTGCAGAAACATTCATCAGATACAATGAAGCAATCTCAATAATCAAAAAAGTCGCCATTAAGAAGGAAAAATCCCTCAAGCATCAGATTAGTTCCAGAAAACCTTTTGGTCTTTCAACTACCTATAAAGGAAAGAAGAAACCATTTCGTGGCTCAATTGAATTATTCCAAAACGGTGGTGTTGGTTATGTATCTAAAAAGGATCTCTTAGGTAACATTGAACTAGTCAAAAAGTATAAAGTGTTTCTTCCACCGCTTGGCAGTGGAAGTGATTCATTTCCACATCCTATATTGGGAAAACCATTTATTGGGAAACCAAATTCTGCGTGCACTGAAACCTACATAATTGCTGGATCATTTGATAACAAACTTGAAGCAAGAAATCTAGCACAATACATATCAACTAGATTTTTACGTTTTTTGGTCCTTTTAAATAAACCTACCCAACACGCAACAAGTAAGGTTTATGAATTTGTTCCTATCCAAAATTTTAAAGAAGAATGGACAGATGAAAAATTGTATAAAAAATATGGCTTATCAAAGGAAGAAATCGCTTTTGTAGAGTCAATGGTTCGTCCAATGGAGTTGGACAATGAGTAAGGAATTTTTTCCTCTACGGCCTGATTCCAAACCTACCATCTACGCCTACGAGGATACTCATCCACAATATAAAGGTCTTCTCAAAGTCGGTTATACCAGCGTGGATGTTCAGACGCGTGTGACACAGCAATATCCTACACGTCGACCCGGGAAACCTCCATACCGAATCGCGCTTGAAGAGTCCGCCATGCGTAATGATGGAACCGTCTTCACCGACCATGACGTCCATCGCTATTTGAAAAGCAAAGGCATAAAAAACCCTGATGGCGAATGGTTCGAGTGTTCGGTAAAAGAAGTTAAGGCAGCTTATATTGCCATTAGAACAGGCGAATTAAATGAAGAAAACCGTACACTCGATTTCAAAATGAGGCCTGAGCAAGAGCGGGCGGTGGAAAAAACCGCTGACTACTTTAAAAGTTTCAAGAAGGAAAACAAGGACAAGACTCCCCATTTCCTTTGGAATGCAAAGATGCGTTTTGGGAAAACCTTTGCCTCTTATCACCTCGCAAAAAAAATGAAGTGGACAAAAGTGCTGGTGCTTACCTTTAAGCCAGCCGTTCAAAGCGCTTGGGAGGAGGATTTGAAAGGCCACATTGATTTCAGGGGCTGGCAGTTTATTTCCCCCGGCGGTCTGGCCTATGATGAAGCCGACAAGAAGAAACCGTTCGTCTGCTTTGGTTCTTTTCAGGATTATTTGGGGAAAAACAAAAGCACGGGCGGAATCAAGACCAAGAACGAGTGGGTTCATACTACCCATTGGGATTGCGTCATTATTGATGAGTACCACTATGGCGCCTGGCGTGAGAATGCCAAAGATCTTTTTGAGGCAGAAGATAAAAAAGAGATTGAGTTCGCAGAAGGCATGGGCATTGAGGATTTCGACGAAGAAATTATGCCCATAACGACAAATACCTATTTATATCTTTCCGGCACCCCATTTCGTGCAATTGCCTCCGGTGAATTCATTGAAGATCAGATTTTCAACTGGACCTATTCAGATGAACAGCGGGCAAAACAGGAATGGAATGGCGATGACAATCCATATGCCTCGCTGCCCAGAATGGTGCTTCTTACCTATCAACTGCCTGATGCGATCCGTGAAATCGCTATGCAGGGGGAATTTAACGAGTTTGATCTGAATGTTTTTTTCTCTGCCGAGGGAATCGTAAAGAAAGCAAAGTTCACCTATCAGGACGAGGTTCAAAAATGGCTTGATTTAATCAGAGGCTCATTTTCGGCAACAACCATTGATAATCTGAAATTAGGAGCAAAAAAACCTCCCATGCCTTTTTCACATACTCGTCTTTTGAATCTCTTATCTCATACCTTCTGGTTCTTACCGAGTGTCGCTTCCTGCCACGCCATGAAAAACCTGTTGGAACAGCGCAGAATAAGTTTTATCATGATTATGAAATCATCGTTGCGGCTGGGGCAGGCGCTGGTGTGGGGGTCGAGGCATTGCCGCCTGTATTTGATGCGATGAATAATCCGTTGAAGACAAAAACCATTACCTTGTCCTGCGGTAAACTAACCACCGGGGTTTCTGTAAAGCCGTGGACGGGCATTTTTATGCTTCGCAACTCATCGAGCCCCGAAACATATTTTCAAGCCGCATTTCGAGTGCAAACACCATGGGCCATCAGGAATCCGGAGAGCGCATCACCGAACAAAGAAGAAATCATTAAACAGGAATGCTATGTTTTTGACTTTGCGCCAGACAGAGCATTACGGCAGATCGCTGATTACAGCTGCCGACTGAATGTGAATGAGTCAAATCCCGAAAAAAATGTGGAAGAATTCATCAAGTTTCTCCCCGTGCTTGCCTACGATGGCAGTTCAATGAAGCAGATAGATGCCGCCGGTATTCTGGATATTGCCATGAGCGGAACAACCGCAACACTTCTGGCAAGGCGATGGGAAAGCGCGTTATTAGTAAATGTGGATAACAATACATTGCAACGCCTGATGGCGAATAAGGCGGCCATGGATGCCTTGATGAGTATAGAAGGCTTCAGAAGTCTAAATCAGGATATCGAAACCATTATCAACAAGTCGGAAGCCGTCAAAAAAGCAAAGAAAGAAGCCAACGAAAAAAATCTGACCTCCAAAGAGAAAAAAGAACTTTCTGATGAAGAAAAAGAATACAAAAGCAAGAGAAAGCAAATACAGGAAAAGCTCATTAAATTTGCCACTCGTGTCCCAGTCTTTATGTATTTGACCGATTATCGGGAGCGAAGTTTAAAAGATGTGATTACTCAACTGGAGCCTGGACTCTTCAAAAAAGTTACTGCTTTGTCCGTAAAAGATTTTGAATTACTTGTAAGTCTTGGTGTGTTTAACAGCGCGTTGATGAACGATGCTATCTATAAATTCAAACGGTACGAAGACGCCAGCCTGGTATATACTGGCATAAACAAACACGAAGGTGAAGGTATTGGTCTTTATGATACTGTTTTAAGCTCTGAAGATTATCATGCTACATTTGAGAACGTTGTAGAAAAAGCATAAGGATATTATAGACAGCCGGTTAATCTTCGTTTTTCTTCTTATTATTCTTCTCGCCGTTCTCTTCTTTTTTATCCTTAAGAGCCTTGGAGAACTCCTCAAGCTTCTTTGCTACAAGGAAATTAAATGTCCCTTCAGGATATGTCCCGTCAGGCTGCATCTCTCCGGCAGGCATTCCGGTGAGGGGCTCTATGCCGTCTTCGATATTCTCAATGGCGTATATGTTGAACTTACCGGCTGTAACAGCTGCGATCACTTCGCTCTTCAGCATAAGGTGAATCAGGTTCTTTGAAGGGATAATAACTCCGTGGTTATTGTTAAGGCCGTTGAGTTTGCAGACCTCAAAGAAGCCCTCTATCTTTTCATTCACCCCTCCAATAGGTTGTAC
The DNA here is from genome assembly GCA_040758255.1 of Nitrospirota bacterium. GTDB lineage: Bacteria > Nitrospirota > Thermodesulfovibrionia > UBA6902 > UBA6902 > JACRPZ01. Next base: position 8,004 of record JBFLVX010000009.1, on the reverse strand, counting down.
ATCTCCGTGCTGGTTCATGGAACCGGTTACGGCGAAAGACTGCTTTAAAGGCACGCCTGATATACTGCTGAGGAGGGTATAGACTTCAGCACATGTGGCGCTGTCTCCTTCAACACCGCCGTAAAGCTGTTCAAATGTCAGGGACGCGGTAAGGCTCAGCGGGGTTTTGGAGGCGTATTTCCCTCCGAGATAAGCGGTAAGTATTAATATGGCTTTCTCATGTATCTTCCCGCTCATTTTTGTCTCTCTCTCGATATTGACAATGCCGGCTTTGCCCGCATACGTCCTTGCTGTTATCCTTGAAGGCATGCCGAAACTGCGGTCTCCGAGATCAAGCACTGAGAGGCCGTTGATCTGTCCTACTACCGCCCCGTGTGTGTCAACGAGGATGGTCCCTTCTTTGACAGCTTCGAGTATCTTCTTTTCAACTTTATTGGTGCGGTATTCCTTCTCATTAAGCGCCTTATCAATATATTCCGCTGTCACTATGCTGCTTTTATCGCGCTTAGCCCAATGGTCAGCCTCTCTTAGAAGGTCCGCTATCTCTATAAATTTTGCTGAGAGTTTATTCTGGTGCTCTGCAAGCCTTGAACCGTATTCAATAACTTTGGCAACAGCGTTCCGGTCAAAAGGCCGGAGCCCGATCTTATCGCATTTTGTCTTAACAAAGCTCGCGTATTTGCCCATATTCTCTTTGTTTCTCTCCATGCGATTTTCAAAATCAGCCTTCACCTTGAAGAGCTCCCTGTACTCCTCATCCAGATTGTAGAGGAGATAATAGAGGCGCGGGTTGCCGACCAGCACGATCTTGACATCGAATGGGATGGCCTCAGGCTTCAGAGTGATGGTTGAGATTAACCGGTACTGTTCCCAGACATCCTCGATCTTTATCTCTCTGTCCTTTATCGCTCTCTTGAGTGCGTCGTAAACAAATATGTTCTTAAGCATCTCAAAGGCGTCAATAACGAGGTATCCGCCGTTTGCCCTCTGAAGGGACCCTGCCTTTATCATGCTGAAGTCTGTTACGGCAACACCGTACTGCACCTTGTGTTCAATCCTTCCAAAGATATTAAAATAATTAGGGTTGCTCTCTACCACAACAGGGGCGCCCTTAAGCTCACGGTTGTTAACAAAGAGGTTCACCACGTACTTGATAAAGGAAGAATCTGTCTTAGAAGGCTTTAGAAACGGGAGCATTGATGGCTGTTCTTCCTGAGGCTTGAAGTCTTCAAGGTTTTCCAGGATATCTTCTTTTACATCTTCAAGATAATTCAGCACACCAGGGTTGTCCTGATACTTGTTTTTCAATTCGTCAATACCGTGTCCGACAGAAGAGAGCGCAACCTGGCGCTCAAGCTCGCTCAGCCTGTTTTTGACATTTTTATCTTCTTCCCTGACATGCCGTATCGCGTCATCAAGCTTTTCCTGAAGATCCTTTCCGATCTTCTCTATCGTCTTTTTTGCATGAGCATCCAGTTTTTCATATTCTTCTTCGCTCAGGGGCTCTCCAGTCTTTTTGACCGGGCCGAGGGTGAGGCCTGTAGCGGTCTTTTTCAGCGCAAAGTCCTTCTTTTTAGTCTCCTTCTCAAGCTCCGCAAAGAGGTCCTTCTGCTTTTGCTGGAATTCTTCAAAGATCTTTGCGCGCTGCTTTTCATACTCTTTTGATTCAAATATCTTCGGGATCTCCTTGCGGAGGATGCCTATCATTTCACTCATATCCTTCTGGAAGCTGGCGCCGGTTCCGGGAGGAAGGCTAAGGGCTTTTGGTTCATCCGGATTTTTAAAATTGTAGACATAACACCAGTCATCAGGGGTCGGTTCATCTTTTGCTTTCTCCTGAAGAATTGTCTTGATGGTCGTCATCTTTCCGGTGCCGCTTTCGCCGAGTATATAGATGTTAAATCCGTGGCTTTCTATCCCAAGCCCGAAGTCAAGGGCGCTCAAAGCTCTTGCCTGGCCGATAGTCTCTTTTAAAGGCGCGATCTCGTCTGTTGTTTTGAAAGAAAACTCAGAAGGTTCACAGCAGTGGTATAATTCTTTTTTTGCGACTTTTCTCAGCATAAATTAACCCCCGGATATATATAACTGTATGCTGCATGATACAAGATAGTGGAAGATAGTTTCAAGTCTAAAATTACAGCGGGTATGGCAGACTCTACCTATATTCCGTCACTCATTTTTGCCTATTTATAATTGCAAGGAAATCAGCAGCAGTAAGTATTCTTATTCCTTTGTAGACGGCTATCTCTTTGAGATGACTGTCTCCGGTAAGTATATGCTGGGCATTCCCTGTCACTGCGCACTCAAGATATTTATTATCGCTTGGGTCATCCTTTACCACGGAAAGCCTTTCTTTAGGAATCACAAATATTGCCGCTGATCTTAATTTATTGAAAAAAGCATCAACATACTCTTTGCTTTTTTTATGCCTTCGGGCGATCTTTGGATATAGCAAAACTGCCCTGATCTCACTCTCGATATCTTCAGACATCAACAGCTTTATCTTATCATCACGGACAAGGGAGATTATCTCAGCCGGTCTGGAGTCAGGCTTCAGTACGGCGCTCACAAAAAGATTCGCATCAATGACAATGTGAATCACTTCTTCAGCCTTCTGTAGTAGTTAACAGCCTCTTCGATGTCAGTTTCAATATTTTCAGCATCAGATGACCTCTGTAACTCGCTGACCATACTAAAGAAATCAGCGCGGTCTTTTTTGATGCTCATATATTGCTCAATCGGGATAATTGCAACAAGCGGCTTGCCTGCTCTCTCAATAATGTATTCATCTTCCTTAAGAGAGACCTCATTCATTACCTGTCCAAGATTCTGACGCGCCTTTATCGCGGATATGGTTTTAAGCATTTTATGCCTCCTGTATCAATTAGTATGGTTATAATGGTTAGTATAGCAAAGGTTATTTGAAAATTAAAAGAATCAGAGCACAGCTTGCAGATTATTATCCTCTCGGATGATAATCCTTGTGGATCTTCTTCAGCCTTTCCGGAGTCACTTTGGTATATATCTGCGTGGTTGATATATCGGTATGTCCGAGCATCTTCTGAAGCGCCCTTAAGTCTGCGCCGCCGTCCAGAAGATGGCTGGCAAAACAGTGTCTCAGTGTATGCGGTGATACCTTTGTTGATAAACCTGCCGAATATATCTTGATCAACTGCCACAGCCTCTGCCTTGTCATGGGCTTCCCGCCTTTTGCTAGAAAGAGGTAGGGGCTTATTCTTTTCCTCAATATCTCCGGCCTTGATTCCTCGATATACCTTCTTATTGTCCCGAGTGCCGTTTCATTAACAGGAACCACTCTCTCTTTGGATCCCTTGCCGGTAATCCTGATAAAGCCGGCTTCAAAGTTTATGTCATCTGTTTTTATGCTTATCACCTCGCTTGCCCTTAAGCCCGATGAGTACATGAGTTCAAGAATAGCGCAGTCTCTTAATGAGATTTTTTTGCCTTCAGGTTTCTTAAGCAGATCGAGGACTTCGCTGACCCCGATTATTCTGGGAATGCGTTTCCAGCCTTTTGGAGATGAGAGGTTCTCAATAGGGTCTTCATCTATTATCTTCTCCATAAGCATGAATTTACAGAAAGTCCGCAAGGCTGAGATGTTTCTTGTAATGGTAGAAGTCTGCTTGCCTGAATCGCGCAGATGGGTAAGGTAGGAGACAAGGTCTTTTTTATCGAAACCGGTTATCTCTTTATTATCATTTTCAAGAAAGCTTCCAAACTGATAAATATCGTTCTTGTAAGCCTCTAACGTATTCGCTGCAAGGCCTTTCTCAACTGTCAGGTAATTCAGAAATCTTTCTACGGGATTTATCATCATCTCATTTTAAAGATACAGGAAAGGAGACCCAGTATACAAGTTGCCCGCATGTGGAGGTAAACCTTAATTAAATCATAGGAGGTGATTTTGGTAAATATCCCCCCCTTGTGTTATAATTTTTCATGTCATTTCCAGAGGTTTCTTCCAACCCCGGCACGCAGTTTATCCCCGGGGATAAACTGCCGAAAGTCCCTTTTGTTCTGAACGGCATATCAACACGTTTTATTCGCGAAAACCTGATCGTGCCGCTGGAACTTCATAACAATACGCTGAAGGTTATTATGGCAGATCCTGATGACACTGAGACAATTGACGCCTTAAAAACGGCAATTTCAGGAGATATTCAGGTATACACCACCGACGCCAGGGCGCTGAACGAATATATAGCCAAATTTTACAGCCAGGAACCTGAGAATATAAACCGCATAATTGAAGATATAGGCGATAAGAGCCTCGAATTTATCAGGGAGGATGAAGAGGACGCAGGGCATCTCAAGACCCTTGCCTCGGAAGCCCCGATAATAAGGCTTGTAAACCTGCTCATAACAAGGGCTGTTGAGAGCAGGGCCAGCGACATACATATAGAGCCGTTTGAGGATGAATTAAAGGTCAGATACAGGATTGATGGCGTGCTGCATGAGATCGAATCCACCCCGAAGAGGCTTCATGCCGCTATAGTATCGAGGGTAAAGATAATGGCAAAGCTCAATATAGCCGAGAGGAGACTGCCTCAGGACGGACGAATAAGGCTAAGGGTCAGCGGAAGCGAAGTAGACCTCAGGGTCTCTACAATCCCCGTGCTTCACGGAGAGAGCGTTGTAATGAGGATACTTCATAAGGAAGGCATGGTTATAAACCTTGACTTGCTCGGGTTTCCGTCTGAGTTACTTTCATCATTCAACCGGCTCATCAACAAACCAAACGGCATTCTGCTTGTCACAGGCCCCACAGGAAGCGGGAAGACAACAACGCTTTATGGCGCTCTTGATAAACTGAATTCACCTGATAAAAAGATAATCACTGTTGAGGACCCGATTGAGTATCAGATCAAAGGCATAAACCAGATACAGGTAAAGCCTCAGATAGGGCTGAACTTTGCCAACACGCTAAGGCATATTGTCAGGCAGGACCCGGATATAATTATGATCGGCGAGATAAGGGACCTTGAAACCGCCGAGATAGCCATACAGTCCGCGCTCACCGGACACATTGTATTTTCAACTCTGCATACCAATGACGCGCCCAGCGCAATAACAAGACTGCTTGATATGGGAGTGGAGAACTTCCTCCTCTCCTCAACTGTGATAGGCATACTTGCGCAAAGGCTCGTCAGGGTCATCTGCCCCTCATGCAAGGGAATTGACACGTCCTCTGCCAACAGGGAAGAGCTTGTCAGGCTCGGCATGAGCAGGGATATTCCTATTTACAAGGGAGCAGGCTGCGAAAAATGCTCCAATACCGGTTATTACGGCAGAACAGGGATATACGAACTCCTGACAATTGACGATGAGATACGTAAATTGATCCTGAATAACGCTGCCTCGAACCAGATAAGGGATACAGCCAGAGAGCGGGGCATGGTTACTTTAATGGAGAACGGCTCGAAAAAGATAGAGGCCGGCATAACAACGCTGAGTGAGTTGTTCAGGGTAACTCAGGAGGGATAGGTGGCAATATTTTCATACAGGGCTACCACGTTGGACGGAAAGATAAAGGAAGGTGTCATAGAGGCCCTTGATGAAAGGACGGCAATCAGCAGTATCAAACGTTCAGGTTTTATCCCGCTAAGGGTCTCTGCTCCAAAAGAAGGAATAAAGAAAAGGTTCAGCCTGAAAAGATCCAATAAGGCCGACCTCCTAACATTTACAACAGAGCTTTCAGCGCTTTTAAGGGCCGGCCTGCCCCTTGACAGAAGTCTCAATATCCTCTCTGAAGTCTCGGCAAGTATAGAGATGAACAGGGTAGTCAAGTCGGTTCTTAAATCCATAAGAGAGGGCAGATCCTTCTCAGAGGCCCTTCAGAGGCATCCCGAAGTCTTTTCAAAACTTTATGTAAACATGGTCAGGGCCGGAGAGTCCGGCGGTGTGCTGGATGCGGTTCTGGATAAGCTGGATGAATTTCTTGAATCCTCAAAGGAATTAAAAGAGCATGTTATCTCTGCAATGATATATCCTGCCATACTACTCATGACAGGTCTTTTATCAATAGCTGTGCTTTTTGTTTATGTCCTGCCGAAGTTCTCGGCTATATTCTCTGAGATGGGCGCGTCATTGCCTGTTCCAACACAGGTGGTCATTGCATTCAGCAGCGCCGCTGCAAAATACTGGTGGCTTATGCTCTTATCGGTAATTGCCGGATGGATGGCCTTCAGGAGTTACGTAAAGACTGAGGCGGGAAGATACAAGTGGGATGCCCTTAAGCTTAGGCTGATGGGCGAGGTCATAAGAAAACTTGAAACAGCGAGATTTACCAGGACCCTTGGGACACTCCTTAAAAGCGGAGTGCCTCTGCTTCAGGCGCTGAGCAACTCTAAAGATATTATTGAGAATACGACAATAGCCTCTGCCATAGATGCTGTATCCAGAGACGCAAAAGAGGGGAAGGGGATTGCAGCTCCTTTGTCTAATGCCGGCGTTTTCCCGCCGCTCGCTATCTCAATGATAAAGGTTGGAGAGGAGACTGGCCAGCTTGATACAATGCTGCTGCAGGTGGCATCCACATATGAAAAGAGTCTCAGGGCTTCAATGAAGAGATTTTTGAGTGTTCTTGAACCGGCCCTGATTTTAGGCATGGCTCTTGTCATCGGCTTTATAGTGCTTTCGATGCTTATGGCGGTATTCAGCATAACAGACCTTCCTCTTTGACCTTGCCAATGACATTTAAGAAAAGGACATCAAGCTTCAGATTGCGAAGCATATCTCCGGAATCCGGCTTCACGCTCCTTGAGCTTATAGTTGTGATGCTCCTGATTACGCTTATACTTGCTCTCTCAACCACTTTCTTTGCCAACACCCTCCCTTCAAGCAAATTTAACGCAGCAGTGCGCGAGATGACAGCCACCATAAGACAGGCAAGCCATCTTGCGCAGAGCGCAGGAAAGACACAGTCAATTGTTATTAACCTTGATTCAGGGATTTACGGAATAGAAGGGCGCGGACAAAAGGATATTCCGCGCGGCACTAATATAAAGGTGCTGGATGCATTGTCAGGAGATGTCATCAGCGGGGAATATAAACTTGTTTTTTATAATACCGGAGCTGCTGAGGGCGGTACAGTAGTATTATGGAACGAAAAGAAGAGAGTAAATATAAATTTGGACCCTGTAATGGGAGCAGTGATAACAGAATGAATGAGAGATCCCCGTATCCGCCATACGCGATACGCAATTCCCAGAGAGGTTTCACGCTCATTGAGATCCTTGCTTCTCTGGCTATATTAAGCATTTCTTTAGTCGTCATACTTCAGCTCTTTTCCATCAATCTGAAGGGAATAACAGTTTCAGATGGTTATGTAGACGCTGTTATGAAGGCAGAGTCTGTAATGAGAGATATACTTGACAATGAGAAGCTTGAGGAGAAGTCCTGGAGTGAAACAACAGAGGACGGCTACGGGATAGATGTCAGTATAACCGAAACCGGGAATGAGAGGACTGAGAATCTTATGGTAAAGCTGATGGAGATAGACCTCTCAATCCGCTGGCAAGAGGGAATAAAGGAGCGTAAGCTGACCCTTAAGACAATGAAGACGGTGGCTAAATAGAATCTGCGCGCAGCAGGGACCCCAGGGTATCCTAAAATCTCCCCTCCCCTCAAGGGGAGAGGGAATTATAAGTTAAATGACAAAGTCAGCAGACAGAATACACAAATCCGAAGGAGGCTTTACGCTTCTTGAGCTGATGGTCTCTTTTCTTATCATCGGGATTGTTATTCTGATAATTGCAGGCGCCATGAGGCTCAGCCTCAATATTGTTGATAAAGGCGAGGCAAAGATTGATTCTCTTGAGAGGACGAGAACCTCTTTGAAGATTATAAATTCTCAGATTCAATCCCAGTTCCCATTTACATTCGAAGAAGGCGGGGAGAAAAAATTCTATTTTCAGGGTGAAGACAAGGCAATGCGGTTAGCTGCAAACTATTCCATCTGGGGGGGGCAAAGGGGTTATGTGC
>JBFLVX010000008.1:0-31469 GCA_040758255.1 Nitrospirota bacterium | reverse complement strand
CGAATGGGAGCTGACAAAGAGCCCCGCCGGTGCGCACCAGTGGAGGCCGAAGGGTGGAGCAGGCGCCGGTACAGTGCCGGATGCGCACGACCCGTCAAAACGTCACGCGCCATCCATGCTGACCACGGACCTCTCCCTCCGGTTTGACCCTGTCTACGAAAAGATTTCACGGCGCTTCATGGAGAATCCGGATCAGTTGGCAGACGCGTTCGCCCGGGCATGGTTCAAGCTGACGCACCGCGACATGGGCCCGCGCGCACGCTATCTCGGCCCGGAGGTTCCGTCAGAAGAGCTCATATGGCAAGACCCCATACCCGCCGTCAATCACAAACTGATCAATAAAAAGGAGATCGCCTCCCTCAAGGGGAAGATCTTGGCTTCCGGCCTTTCTGTATCAGAACTTGTTTCAACCGCCTGGGCGTCGGCGTCCACCTTCCGCGGCTCCGACAAGCGCGGCGGCGCCAACGGCGCCCGCATTCGTCTTGCGCCACAGAAAGATTGGGAAGTCAACCAGCCTGCTCACCTGGCTAAGGCGCTCAAGGCCCTGGAGCGCATCCAGCGCGCGTTCAACCGCGCGCAGTCCGGCGGCAAGAAGGTATCACTGGCTGACCTGATCGTTCTGGCCGGTTGCGCGGGCGTCGAGCAGGCTGCGAAGAATGCCGGTCACAAGGTGACGGTACCTTTCACTCCGGGACGCATGGACGCCTTGCAAAAGCAAACCGATGTGGAGTCATTCGCCGTACTCGAGCCGAAAGCAGACGGTTTCCGTAACTATCTAAAAGATAAATATGCCGTAACAGCAGAGGAACTGCTAATTGATCGCGCGCAGCTTCTGACCCTGACCGCGCCTGAGATGACGGTCCTCGTTGGCGGTATGCGAGTCCTGAATACCAACTTCGGAGGGTCCAGGCACGGCGTCTTCACCAAGCGGCCGGAGGCGCTGACCAACGACTTCTTCGTGAATCTGCTCGACATGGGCACGGAGTGGAAGGCAATCTCGGAAGACGGTGACGTATTCGAGGGTCGTGATCGCGCAACGGGAGAACTTAAGTGGACAGGCACCCGTGTCGACCTCATCTTCGGTTCGAACTCTCAGCTCCGGGCATTGGCGGAAGTCTACGGATGTGAGGACTCGCAGGAGAAGTTCGTGCACGACTTTGTAGCGGCATGGAACAAGATCATGAACCTTGACCGTTTTGACATCGCCTGATCGTCGCATAAACGTCTTCGGGGAAGAATGACCCTAACGTCCTAAATATTCCTTCTTCACTTCAGGGATGAGCTTCTGATAGTCCTCATACGGGACCTGCGAATGCCATTTGCCCGTAATCATGCCGATACCGATCACGAGATAGAAGAGCGCGACAAGAAGTACAGGGAAGAGCCATGGCCTGACCGCAGTGTTCTTTTTCTCACTTCCCACGGTCAGGTCAAGCGCGCCCTCTTCCGGGCAGCGGCTCACGCAGGTGAGGCACCCAAAACATTCCTCGGACTTGACGGCCGTTGACTTCTCCACATCTATCAGTGCCGGACAGTGATTAGTGCAATTGCGGCAGTGCGTACACTTCTCCTCATTCCGCCTGATCTTGAATGGACTGAAACGCGACAGTATCCCGAGCAAAGCGCCGTACGGACAGAGATAGCGGCACCAGAAGTTCTTGTACAGGAAAGAGAACCCCGCAAGCGCAATCAAGACCCACATCGTCAGCGTGCTCATATCGGTGAAGAGCTTCAGCATGCGGACGTCCACTGTCTTGTAATAATCTCCGAGGAAGAACATCGCCATTGACCACAATGGCATGACCCCGATGGCTGAGAGAAATAACCCCATAAGGATGTACTTTAGCGACCGCAGAGATATGTCCCCGAACTTCGGGATGCGAAAGTTCCTGCCGAACACCTTCTCTCCGGCCATCCAGACCCACTGCGACAGGGTGCCGATGGGACAGATCCAACCGCAGAACCCCTTTCTGAATACGAACGACACGCCGAGAATCGTTGCGAACATGATAAAGCCTGACGGATGCACCGGGTCCACGGTGCCGGTCAGCAAGAAGAACTTGGAAGCCATAAGCCCTCCGATCGGCAAGAACGAGTCCACTGCCGCGGGACGCTCCACAAAGGGATGGCCGGGCTCCTCAAAATGGAGCACAAACTGGTGGAACCGGTAACCGATGAAGAGAGTGATCAAGACAAAGGCAAGCTGTACCGTGTACCTGAGGATGCGGAGGTATGATCGTTCCCTATGCATGGGAATAGTATACATACGCAGCTCATCAGGTGATATGATATTCGTCATACCCTTCAGGGATTAAAAGTCAAAGCCCGGTACATCTGCATAATAAATTCATTTTTTACTTGTATTTTTATAACATATGGGCTTCTTGCAAAAGCCCCATGTGTTATAATTTAGAATTAAAATATTAAATTCACAGGAGCAAGAATGACTAAGAAGATAATCTTTATTTTCGTAATCGCGCTGATATTAGGCTATGTTGCAGGCAACAGCAATATCTTCTCTCCAAAGAAGACTAAGTCTCCGTATACATATAATTTTCAGGCGCCGAGCAACCTGAAAGGCGAGGGGTCGGGTTTTTCAGAGATTGTCAAAGTTTTAAGCCCTACGGTTGTGAATATATCCACTACAAAGACTGTAAGGAGAGATGTTCAGCCCTTTTCCCAATTCTTTGAGAGCCCTTTTGGTGACTTTTTTGAGCCCTTTAATGTGCCGAGGAAGTACAAGGAGCAGAGCCTCGGGTCCGGCGTTATAGTATCAAGCGACGGGTACATAATAACGAACTTCCATGTTGTAGAGAAGTCCGATGAGATAAAGGTCACTCTGTATGATAAAGAGGATTACAGCGGCAAGATAGTAGGGTCGGATCCGAAAACCGACATTGCGATCATAAAAATATCAGCCAAGGAAGACCTCCCGGCAATAAAATGGGGAGATTCGGACAGTCTGCAGGTTGGTGAGTTTGTGCTTGCCTTCGGAAACTCCTTTGGTTTGAGCCATACCGTGACGCTCGGCATTGTGAGCGCTCTCGGCAGGGCAAATGTCGGCATTGCGGATTATGAAGATTTTATCCAGACCGATGCTGCTATAAATCCGGGCAATTCAGGCGGGCCGCTTGTAAATGTAAAAGGAGAGCTTGTAGGAATTAATACCGCAATCTTTTCAAGGACCGGCGGCTATCAGGGAATAGGCTTTGCGGTTCCAAGCAATATGGCAAAGTCAGTGATGAGCCAGTTGATCAAGGAAGGCAAGGTCACCAGAGGGTGGCTCGGCGTGACAATACAGGATGTTACTCCTGAGCTTGCCGGTGAGTTCGGACTGAAGGAATCAGCAGGCGCAATTATTACCGATATTTTCAGCGGTAGTCCCGCGGAGAAATCAGGTATGAAGAGAGGCGACATCATCATAGAAGTAGAGGGTAAGGAGGTAAAGAATGTCGTATCCCTCAGAAACATGATAGCCCAGAGCAAGGTCGGAAGCAGGCTTAAGCTTAAGATTATAAGGGATGGAAAGACCATTCCGATTGAAGCCGCCATTGTTGAGTTCCCAAGCGATACATCCGAGATAGCCGCTCAGCAGCCTGAAGAAGCTGTAAGGGATGAAAACAGCCTCGCGGGTTTCAGAGTCATGGATCTTACGGACGAGATAGCAAAACAACTCGGCCTGTCCAACAATGAAAAAGGGGTTGTAATAGTAAGCGTCGCCCCCGGCAGCGCCTCGGAAGAGGCCGGGCTTAAGAAGGGTGATGTGGTGCAGGAGATCAACAAGAAGAAGGTGAGCAGTTTAAGCGATTTTAACAAGGCGGCCTCCCGTTTAAGAGACGGCGATATGGCCCTCTTGTTCATCAACAGAAGCGGGAAAAAATTTTATGTTCCCTTTAAAGTCCATCCATAACGGAAGGAAGGTGATATCATGCTTTACAGGATTATATTTTTACTCGTTTTTGCGGCTGGCGGCTATATTTTCGGCATAAGAGAAGGATTATACTTTCAGGGCATTATATGGGGCGCGGGCATCGGCGTTATCGGGCTTGTTTTAGAATTTGTCTTCAGCAGGATTGGCCATGGTGCAATAATCGGGTCATTGATAGGACTCTCTGTCGGCATCCTCTTTGCAAAATTAATCTATTATCCGCTTAAAACTTTTCTTGGCGGCACAGATGGAATCTATGTTGCGCTTGTCCTCAATCTGCTCTTTGGTTACAGCGGCCTGCTTTTAGGCTTCAGGAAAGGCAAGGATTTCGTATTAGCCGATATTGTTAAGGTATTCAAGAGCAGGGTGGAAGAGGAGAATATCAAGATACTCGATACAAGCGTAATAATAGACGGCAGAATAGCCGATGTCTGTGAGACAGGATTCATGGAAGGCACTTTTATCGTGCCTCAGTTCATTCTGCATGAACTCCAGTATATTGCGGACTCTCCGGATTCCCTGAAGAGGGCGCGCGGCAGGAGGGGTCTCGACATACTGCAGAAGATACAGAAGATGTCCAATATCACCGTCAAGGTAATTGATAAGGATTTCCCAAAGATAAAAGAGGTTGACGCAAAACTGGTCGCGCTTGCAAAGATGTTGGGCGGCAAGGTGGTCACAAATGACTTTAACCTCAGTAAAGTCGCTCAATTGCAGGGGGTAACTGTTCTCAACTTCAATGAGCTTTCAAGCTCACTAAAGCCTGTTGTCCTGCCCGGGGAAAAGATGAATATCTTCATAGCCAAGGAAGGCAAGGAGTTGAATCAGGGAGTTGGTTATCTTGATGACGGAACAATGGTTGTTGTTGACAATGCAAGGAAGATTATAAATAACCGCGTCAATGTTGTGGTCACGAGTGTTCTGCAGACCACGGCAGGGAGAATGATATTTGCAAGACTGAAGGAAGACGCGGGCAAGGACGAACTGAAGATGGTCCAGCAATGAAGAACAAAGCAGTCGCGATAGTTCCGGCGGCAGGCATCGGCAGAAGGTTTGACGGGACAGTCAGAAAAACATTTGTCGCGCTTAATGGAATTCCGCTTTTAATCCATACTCTGAAGAGACTTCAGGATAACGCGGCGATATCAGAGATCATCCCTGTGCTTAAAGAAGAGGATATAGAGAAGTGGAGCGAAGCAATTGACTCTCATGGATTGAGCAAGGTTAAAAAAGTTGTTCCCGGCGGCCGCGAGCGGCAGGACTCTGTATATAACGCCTTAAAGATTTTAAAAGATGAGAGTCTGATCCTGATCCATGACGGCGTAAGGCCGCTCTTCTCCGCGAGGCTCGTTGAAAGGCTTGTGAATGAGATTAACGGTTTTGACGGCATTATCCCTGCGCTTCCAGTAAAGGATACCGTAAAGGTTATTGATACCGAGGGGGTAGTAATCTCCACTGAGGATCGCGGCAAGCTTCAGGCTGTTCAGACTCCTCAGGCCTTTCCGCTTCGGGTGATTAAAGAGGCGTATGAGAGGGCTTATGCTGACGGCTTCCACGCGACTGATGACTCGGCGCTTGTTGAGAGAATAGGAGGCAGGGTCAAAGTTATAGAAGGCAGCCCCTTTAATATAAAGGTCACTACACAGGAAGATCTTGAGATGGTGCAGTACTTGATTAGGGAACAGGATTTATAAATATTATGAGAATCGGAATCGGATATGACTCGCACAAGCTCGTAGATGACAGGAAGCTCATAATCGGCGGGGTTGATATCCCGTTTGAGAAGGGGCTGCAAGGCCATTCAGACGCTGATGTGCTCTGTCATGCGATAATAGATTCTATAATAGGCGCGCTTGGCCAGGGAGATATAGGCAGGCACTTCCCGGACAGTGATGCAAGATGGAAAGACGCCTCAAGCCTTAATCTGCTCTCCATGACCATAGAGATGGTGAAGAGAGAGGGGTTTGAGATTGAATGGATTGACTCGGTGGTAATAGCTGAACGCCCGAAACTTCAGCCCTTTATACAGAAGATGAAAGAGAGGTTATCAAGCGCCGGTATGCCGCAGAGCGTGATCAATATTAAAGCGAAGACAAATGAGGGCATGGGTTTTATAGGCAAAGGAGAAGGGATCGCAGCACAGGCAGTCTGCCTGCTGAGACATGAGAGCAGCAATAGTATCAATAAAGTAAAATAGAAATACATTAACCATAAAAAAACAGGAGAGAAGAGATGAAACATAAAAGCATTATCCTCATAATTGTAATTGCAGTTGCCGCTGCAGCAATTTTCCTCGCTCCAGGAGAGAAATCATACAAGACAATAATGGCGGTCGGCAGCCCTGCCCCTGATTTTGAACTTCGGGACTCGACAGGGAAGCTCTGGAAACTTTCCGAACTCAAAGGCAAAGTAGTATTTATTAATTTCTGGGCCACGTGGTGTACTACATGTAAGGCCGAAGCGCCTCATAAGACAGCCTTATTCAACACCATGCAGGGCAAGCCTTTTCAGATGTTAGGTGTGTTATACAGAGATGGTCCCGAAAACCTGCCGTCCTATTACCAGAAATATAATGTCATGAATCCCACTCTTATTGACCCTGAAAACGCAATGGCAAAATTATACGGCATCACAGGAGTGCCTGAAACTTTCATACTGGACAAAGAAGGCATTCTGAGGGAGAGGCTTATAGGTCCGCAAGAGTGGAGCAGTCCTGAGAAGCTGGCTTTAATTGAGAAGTGGTTATAGTGATGTATGAAGAGCTGAAGAGCATAGCCCTAAATTCAGGTGCGCCGATCTTTGGGGTCGGGCGCATAGATGACCTTAGAGAAAATTTTGAAGCCCTTCCCTTAGACCAGACCGAAGGGCTGATAAACGGCATATCAATAGGGGTAAGGGTCTCAGACCCGGTGCTGAAAGGTATAATTAACTGGCCCACACGCCATTATCTGCATCACTACAAGATGCTAAACATGCTTCTTGATCAGACAGCGCTCAAAATTTCGCTTGCCATCCAGTCAAAGGGTTACAATGCAATGCCTATACCTGCAAGCCAGTTAGTTGACTGGGAGAAGCAGACAGCCCATCTTTCGCATAAAATGATCGCATTGAGGGCGGGCACAGGCTGGATCGGCAGGAACAATCTGCTTGTGCATCCTGAATTCGGGGGAAAGATAAGAATAGCCACAATTCTTACCGACATGCCTCTGAAGACTGATAAGCCGATAGAGAAAGACTGCGGAGAGTGCAAGAAATGTATCTCAATATGTCCTGTATCTGCGATAAGAACTACATACCAAGAGTGGGACAGAAACGCATGCCTTGAGAAGCTGAAATACTTTTCCAAGACCCATAATATCGGCCAGTATATATGCGGCCTTTGCGTCAAGGTCTGCCAGCCGAAAACAACGTAGGTTTCTCCTCGCCTTCTTTTTGGTAAATATTTGTCAAAAATAGCTTGACACTCCATGTGTGATAGGCATAAAATCCACTTAAATGCAGAATCAGCATAAAAATAAATGTTCGAAGTATATTAGGGAAATGTCGAAACTGAAATTCTATAGCCTTTTTTTGTTAATTGGTGCTCTCTCTTATTGGCTTACTGATATAGTCATCCATTTTATATTGAGAGGCACAGATATTATTTCTTTAACAATAGTCGTCCCAATAGTCGTGACCATCACATATTTCTATTTGCGCAAGAAAATTGGACAGCAATTTGCTGTTGGACTTCCTATGTTTATGATTTTAGGCATCTGGTTGTTTGGGCCTCTTGGACTCGCAATCGGTGCAATACCAGGAGGAGGCACTTTTTTGGAATCTGGTAATTTGAAAGACTTCTTTGCGTTTTTTGCGATATTTCCACTTTCAACATTTGTGATGTCAACATATAGCGGAAGTATGGCTGGATTGTTTTTGACTACTATGCTGTTGATTATTTTCGCAATGATAGCAAGGAAAAAGAACATTGCTTCTAACAAGGCGCGTTAAGATAAACTTTATCCCTGTACAAGGAGATTGAGATGAATAAAAACGAAATATTAGATTTTCTGAATGCTAATCCGATATTCCATTTGGCAACTATTGAAGGGAATAAGCCGCGTGTTCGCGGACTCCTTCTCTATAAAGCTGATGAGAACGGGATAATGTTTCACACAGGGAAGATGAAGGAACTGCATAAGCAACTTACCGTAAATCCAAACGTCGAGATGTGCTTTAATAACGGCAAGTTTGAGAATCTTATTCAGATAAGAGTAAGGGGCACTGTTGAACTCATCGAAGACCTTGAGCTAAAGAAGGAGATCGTTCAGAAGCGCGAATTCATGAAACCGTGGGTTGAGAAGATGGGCTATGATTTTCTGGCTGTTTACACTCTTAAGAAGGGCATGGCCGAGGTTTGGACTATGGCGACAAATTTCGTACCGAAGGATTTTGTAGAGTTATAAACTACAGCGGATTAATGGATACACAATGAAAGACCAAAAAAAGACCATCATAGAAAACGCATTGCGGCTCATGAGGGAAACGGGAAGCCAGAAGATATTTCTCTTCCTGAATACCATTCCTGAATGCCGCTGGTGGCTAAAAGCTGGAATTACCGAACGGGAACACATTATCCTCGTAATACCGAAGAACCTCAATCTAAGTACAGGGAGGTTTAAATGCTCATGCTCAGCGATCATCAGGAGCTGGGCAGGGAACCAGACGCGTTTTTCCAGGGTCAAATACGCGTTCCTTCACGGAGTGATGCAGGGGATGATAAACACTGACAGCAAGGTCGTCTGCGTCCTCGGCCCTTCCGGGAAGAACCACCTCGATACAGTCACAATTCACGACCTCTCGCTTTCGTGGAGCGAGGAGTTTCCATTCGATGTAAGAAGGATAATAAAGAACAAAGCCTTCCATACCATAATGGCAGTTGTGGATATAGCCCTCGACATCGGCGCCCTCGGCAGGGAAGGCAAATCCGTGGGCACAATATTCGTTATCGGCGATACGGAGAATGTCCTGAAGTTTTCGCATCAGGCTGTCTTCAATGCCTTTAAAGGTTATCCACGGAAAGAAAGGATGATAAGCCGGGCCGAAGTGGTGGAGAGTATAAAAGAGCTTGCGAAACTTGACGGCGCAATTATCATCTCGGAAAACGGAATTGTAGAGGCGGCGGGCAGGCATCTTGACGCTGGCGGGGCTTCAACAAAGAAATTCAGGGGGTTGGGCGCACGGCACAGGGCAGCCGTAGGGATTACACGAAAAACGAAAGCTGTTGCAATCGTGGTCTCTGAAAGCACAGGCAAGGTGACGATCTTTGAAAAAGGCAATACCGTGACAACCCTTGAACCCTTGATCAGCAGAAGACTCGTATAAATTACCCCCCTTGACTCCCCGAGTGTAAGACGATAGACTATAATCATCCTATTGCTGTCGCGACTTCGTAGAAACTGGCACTTTGATATCAGCGTTCTTGGAATATAAAAAATCATCGAGTCAGGCGAAATGCAGCGAATGCAAATAAAATTATTTTCATTGCTTTTGTATGTCTTTGATACTAATTCTTGAGCAATGTCTACATTATCTTTATTAAAGACAAAAGGAGATACAACATGGAGACGATGGACCTTAAAAAGCTGATAAAATTTTACCCTAACAAGATATCAAGAGAGATGCTGTCGGACAAGCCAGAGATGAGGATCGCGCTTATGTGCCTTGAGCCCGGGCAAAAACTTGATCCTCATAAAGCCCCCATGAGGCTGCTAATGTATGTTGTTGAGGGCAAGGGCACGTTCACGATCGGCGACGAGAAGATCGAGGCGGATGAGAAGACCTGCATCCCCTGCGATCCGATGCTCTCTCACGGCTTTGAAGCTGACAAAGGGGAAAGACTCGTTGTAATGGCAATTGTAACGCCGGTTGACAGCGAGTAAGGTTTCCTTCTTTAAACCCTCTGCGGCAGAGGCCGGGTTATGACCTATTGCGGCCTCTCTTCCAGCGCTTCTCTTCCTTGTAATCTCTCCAGGCGTCATGCTCTCTCTCATGATGCCTGTGTAAATGCTCTCTCCGTTCTTCATGTCTTTCTTCCCTCTCCCTCCAGTAAGCCTTATGCTTCCAGTATGGCCTGTATACTTCTCTCGGCGGGTAGATGTAATAAGCAGGAGAAAGGTCTGTAAAAACAACGGGGAGACTCTCCGGCTGAAGAAAGATCCACGGACCATTATAAAAAGACGCCCTGTACCAGTACCCGTTATAGAGACGGTACCAGTTATTGGAATAGAAATATATCTGCCTGCTGACTTCAGGCACATAATAGACCGGCGTGCCGGGAATTGAATATAATGCAGGCGAACCTGAAACTACAACCTGACGGGGAGGCGCACCTATATTGATTCCTATACTGAAATCAATATCATGCGGCTGCGCTTCTGACGGCACAAAAAAACTCCCAATTCCAAGAAAAATAATAATCGCAAAAACTCTCAGGCTCTTCATTGCATACCCTCCTTTTTAGATATTGTTATGACTACAGCATGCATGAAAGTCATGAATAAGTTATGAACGAATTATGAAAAAATTGTGAGGGGTTATAGCGGTTATTGAAACTTAAGTCAGAAGAGATTATTAAAGCACATGTCGCTGCAAAACCAAACAATCAGCGGAAGAATAATTCAAACATCGCAATCTTCAGGACTTACCCTTCTTTGCCTTTGCTTTATGCGACCGTATGTAGAAATAGATAATGACGCTGCTGACGATCACAACGCCGATCAGCGCCTGATGAGAATATTTCATTATCAGCTCCTGATTTGCGCCGATGAAGTAGCCGATATAGGTGAGGATCGTAACCCAAATGCCCGCGCCCATCAGCGTGTAAAGCGTGAACTTGAAGTGGTTCATTCCTGCAAGTCCGGCCGGAAGCGAGATCAGATGCCGCACTACAGGCAGTAATCTTCCGATGAAGGTTGATATCTCGCCGTGGTCATGGAAATACTTTTCCACTTTTGCAAACTTCTCCTCGGTAATCCACACATACTTGCCATACTTGAGCAGGAGGGGCCTGCCTAAATAATGCGAAGCAAAATAGTTCGCGTATGCGCCCACAAGACTCCCTGCCGTGCCCCAGAAGATAGCGATCCAGATACTCATTTCCCCCTGCTGGGCAAGATAACCCGCAGGCGGCATCACAAGCTCGCTCGGCACAGGAATCACCGAGCTTTCCATAGCCATTAGCAAAAAGATGCCGGGATAGCCCATAACGCCGATGGTATTGACCAGCCACATAATCAATTCATGCATATATTAATTCCTCACTCCCATCTTTTAAATAAGTTATTATTTACTCCTGACACATCAAGGAGTTTTCCGACAACAAAATTAATAATGCTGTTTATGTCCTTTGGTTTGTGATAAAAGGCAGGCACGGGCGGAGCGATCTTCACGCCCAGACGGGCAAGCTTCAGCATATTCTCAAGATGAATAGCGCTGAGTGGCATCTCCCTCGGCGAGAGAGTCAGCATCCGGCCTTCTTTTAAGACGACATCCGCCGCCCTCTCGATCAAGCTATTTGCATAACCGTTGGCTATGCCGGAGAGCGTCTTCATTGAACAGGGCACAACGAACATCCCGTCTGTCATAAAAGAACCGCTGGCGACAGGGGCTGCGAGATTTGATTCGGCAAAGTATTGAATATTGTCAGAGGAGAAATGCTCCCTGACCTTTTTATTAACGGATGATTCCGTCTTTCCTGCAAGGTCAACGCCTGCCTCGGTCTTTATTATAAAGAAGGCGGTCTCTGAAACAAGCAGATAGACCCTGTTCCCGGTCTTAAGCAGAGCCTCAATCAGCCTGAGCCCGAATATTGCCCCGCTTGCCCCTGATATGGCAACGATATATGATTTCACTCCGGTATTTTAACATATAACGAACTGCTCAGTAGCAAAGTGACAAAGACCCACAGGCACAAAGTTGGAAAGCAATGCGCAAGCGTTATCTTCTCTTCAGCCTGGGGAGAAATCTCCCTGTGCTGAAAAAATATTCCCTGTATTCAGAGCCGTGAGTTTTCATAAGATACGCCTCCTCATCCATCGCCATAACAGAGATGCATATAAAATGAATTAAAAGTATCGCAAGTGAAAAAGGTGTGGGAAGAAGCCACGCCACTCCGATAAGGATTATTATCTGGAAGAGATATATCGGATGCCTGACACGCCTGTAAATACCATGATTCACCAGGACAGTCTTAGCTTTACCGTCAACCCCCAGCCTCCACGAATCACCAAGCGTTTTATAGCACCATAGTGTGCAGGCATAACCTGTCAGCGCCAGCGTAAAACCTATGGGTAATCCTAATGGGATATACAGAACGTTAATAAAAGAGAGGAATGCCGTATGCCCATAGCTTCCTATAATCAGAGGCTGCCCGGCCCAGCCCGCTATAACGATGAACCAACCCAAGAACAACAGCTTCTCTTTCAGGCGCTTGTACTTCATAAGATTGGGGGATTTGCCGATATGGCCGCGGACACGATAGACATTTATCATAACCCCTCCCCAATAGATCAGGGCGGATAAAAAGACTATTACTTCTCTCAAAAATAGATAGCCATTTGTATGGCTCATAAATTCTAAAGTATTAATTACCGTTCTCCAGCTTTTGTTTCGCGCGTATCAAGCGCTGAAGTTCAAGCACCCAGTGCTTCTTTATGCTGTGCCAGACATCAGCAGCCCAGAGAATATTTTGGCTTGGAGATTCAAATTTAACCGTCAGTTCCGGTTCCTCTGAAGGGATGTAATTATTTATCCAGTCACGCATCTCCTGGCTTTCGGCAAGATGCCTTGTGGCAGGAACAGTAACATGGCTATATAAAATCGGCAGTTGCACATTACGAACTCTTGCCTTGCCGTTCGCAGCGAATTTATTCATGGGGCCGAAGCCCAGATAATCACCTCCTAGCACATCCATCCCTTTATAAAAGCCTGTGAACTCCTCCACAGAATCCGGGATACTTCTGAGTTTGCCAGTCATGCTCCACTGATTTATTATAAGCCTTGTTAAACCTCCCGCGCCTACAGCAGTTACATATGGCAGTTTCATCCCAACAACCGGTTGTACAATACCTGTTAGAGGATCTATGATAGCTGTTCTCCCCTCTTTCTCTTCTGTGATGGGATTCCAGACGGGCAGCTCACTGCTGAAACTTCCCGACAGTTCATGGAGAATCTTAACGGCCTGAATCCCTCCCTGGCTGTGGCCTACAATCATCGGCCTCATGCCTTCTCTTTCGTAATACCATGCTATTGATCCGGCAAGCTTTTCACTGCCAAAATAACAACTATATGAATATGTTCCATCCATGGGATTACGAATACTCGCCTCTGGATAACCCATAGAGATCAAAAATTCAGAAAAAGACTTCATAAGCGATGTCATTAATAAAACCGGATATACGCCGCCGTGTATATTTATTATTCTGGGAGCAGGCGCATGTGAGAGCACATCTTTTATCTCTTTTTCCGTGATATGTTCCGGATCAAGAGCGAGAACCTTTTGCTCTAAGTCAGGACTTAAGGATAATTTTCTCAGGACTGTATATTTAATATCTTTTTCATAATTCAGTCCCTGATAGGGGTATTTGACTTCAGTAGTTGCACACCCGCCCGCCAAAATCACGGGCAGGGAAAATAATATTATAAGTAGCAGAGTTCTTCTCATCTTATCTCCTATTTAGGTTTTGACGTATATTTTGTAAAATCCGATATGATTTTTTCAACATCTGTTTCTGAAAAGATGGTCTTTCTGAAACTTACCCCGGCATTCAGAGCGCCTTTAACAGTAGTAAGCGAAAAGACAATGGGCGTTGCAGGCCCGGTGGAGACAGCCCTGAAATAATCCACGCCTGCCTTATCATCCGGCTGATCCCAGATAGTATCCAGATTTATATTCGATATGCCCCCCCACAAAGGATAATTTTTAGAGTATAGCTTGCTCCGCTGTTTTTTTAAGATAGAACCTAACAGGAAGAGCGCAAACCACTGCTCTATAATAGCCCCAAGATAGAGCCTGCGTTCCTTTATTTTTTTAGTCTGCCTGTGAATATCTTCAGCCAGATACTTGATCTCAATTCCATCAGGCATGTTATGGGACACATTGAATGTGCCAAGGTACATACCAAAACCTTCGCGATCTTTAACAGATAAATCTTTACGTATATTGATTACAGATACAACAGAGAGCTTTTTCCGCCTTGGCTCAAACCTGCGTTTTTCAGCAAAAGGCTCAACAGATTTTAATAAAATAGCCATAAAGATATCATTTACGGTCACGCCCCATTCCTTTGCGCTCTTCAGCAAAAGACGGAATCGCCGGGGATCAATAGAAAAGTAAGCGAATCCATTGGAGTGGTCATTATAATCTTTATATCTTGGCCTGAAGCATCTCCTCACATCAGCAATA
The DNA here is from genome assembly GCA_040758255.1 of Nitrospirota bacterium. Taxonomy (GTDB): domain Bacteria; phylum Nitrospirota; class Thermodesulfovibrionia; order UBA6902; family UBA6902; genus JACRPZ01. The sequence goes on along the minus strand of JBFLVX010000008.1, from coordinate 17,097 downwards.
TGTCCGGGAAGATTCCATAGCCACCCTGATAGAAAGCCGGGGCTGAGAAGTATACGCCAAAAGTTGCGCTTCTGATAAAGTTCAAGAGGCAGGCTTAGGTATGTCGTATCCCCCTCCATGTAATATCTTGATATGCCCTTAAGCAGATATATTATAGAGTCTCCGCCTGAGATGACATGATAATAAACAAGCCCTAAATAAAATGACTCCTTCTCCCTGACGGCAAAACACCTTATCGGGTCTATGATTCGGACATCAATATTAAAGGGAGAGTTCAACTGCTCCCGAATCTCGGAGCGCAGAACAGCGAGAGCGTCATTCCCTCCCTCAATAATCTTGATATTGATATCTGAAGCCCCGCCTTTAAAGTTATACCTCTTCTTTTTTCGGTCTATAACGAGACCGGATAATCCTTTGCTTTCAAGATGTTTATCAATAGAATCCTTAAGCTTCGCAATATCAAGCGGCTGAGGTATCCTGACAACATGAACGGCATTGTAGGGATGCATATCATCCCACATAAGGACTGTTCTTTGAGGAATGTTCAGTTTGCCGTTCATTGTTCGGTCTTTAATCCAGAAACTGCCATTAACCACAGAGAACGCAGAGGGAACATATCGACAGTAAAAGAAGAATTAACCGTATCTAATGATTTTCTCTGTGTACTCTTTAATGCAACGGTAGAGTCGATTATTATCCAAAAACATAAGAAGCGAACACAGAGAACTTCTTGAGAATAAAGGTTTTTTAAAATTAACAATGCCTCTGTGAACTCTGTGGTTTTATCTAAATGCATTTTTCGGGTTAATCTTTAGCCATCAGCTCTTTTTTATGTTTATATCTCTTCCAGCGGTTATGCATCCATAAATACTGTTCAGGATATTTACAAATGATAGTCTCCATCTTTTTGTTCATCTCTTCGGTGATACGAAATATCTCGGCCTTTTCGCTCTTATCTTTGTGAGGGTAGATGGGATCAGAAACAAATCCTTCGTACTTGCCGTCAGGCTTTCGGCAGCATGCCACAACAACAACCGGCCTGTTATAGTTAATGGCTAATATCGCGGGGACAGGTGTGGTTGAAGCTTTACGTCCAAAGAAATTCACCTCAATGCCCTTCATGGTGCTCTGGTCAGGCAGCAGGCCTATGGAACTTCCCTTCATGAGGGTCTTTTGAAGTACAAACATTGCGTTGCTTTTAGGGATGATCATCTGGCCGCTTTCCGAACGCTGAGCATAAACAAGCTTCTCAAGATAGGCGTTATCAAGAGGCCTTACAACAACAGCAAGGGGGATCCCGGCGATTGAACTTATATATGGAAGGACTTCCCAGTTTCCAATGTGCGGCGTTACGAAGATGCAGCCATGCGCCTCATCATGCGCCTTCTTTGCCTTAAGAAATAATTCATCAAGCCCTTCAGTTACATCCCTAAGCCTCTTTGCAGCGTCATGTTTTGAGAGCATGGAACGGGACTTGATTATCTCAAGGAAGGTGAGGAAGAGGGAGTTACAGCTCTGACGCGCAATGCTTCTGATCTCTCTCTCTGTCTTTGTCTCTTTAAACGCCTCTCTTATGTTATTAATTGCTATATTGCGTCTTTTTGAGCTTAGGAGATAAAGCAGGCTGCCGAGAATCCGGCTGATGATATGAAGTGCTTTAAGCGGAAGCATTCGGGCAAAGAGGAGAATCAGCCAGACCGCCGCATACTCCAGTATCTGGACTACTGCGCTTTTTTTTTTCGCTTCTTCTTCTCTTTCATAGTCTTATGCCGCGCTAACTACAACAGAGGATGATTGTCCGCCTATGCCGTAACTGACTGATAAGAATTGACTGTTGCGGCATTCCTGTTGAGAACCCGATATTTTTAATCCTGAGAATTCGTTATCTGTCTTATTGAAATTTAAAGTGGCCGGCACAACCTTTTCTTTCACAGCCTTTATGCCGAATATGATCTCAGCAATATCGCTTGCCGCTCCCATATGTCCTGTGTAGGGTTTCAATCCACATACTGGGACGGTTGCCTCGTTGCCGTTCAGCAGAGCTTTGACCGAGCCGAGTTCAGACCCGTCGCCCTTTTGCGTGCCGCTTCCATGCGGTATGACAAAAGCGATTTCATCTATACTACTTTCAGCTTCTTCCAAAGCCATCTTCATACTGCGCTTGGTGACATCACGCGCAATGCTCAGTCCCTGACCCTGTGAGAATTCGATGCAGTCTCCAACTCCTCTTATTCTGCCGAGTATATCCGCTCCGCGTGCTTCAGCAGATTCTAACGATTCAAGGAATAGCGCAGCCCCTCCTTCACCTGCGATAAAGCCGTCCCTCTCCCTGTCAAACGGCCTGAATGAGTTCATACCTTTTTTGCACTTTGAGAGCAAACCCAATCCTTCAACCTCATAAAGAGGTATCTCAGTTATCCAATTGCCGCAGCCTACAGCCATAGCAATATCAGCCTTGCCCTGCCTGATGCTTCTGCACGCCATCTCAAGCGCCTGTCCTCCGCATGGAGAGAGGCTTGCAAGGCTTGTGCTCGGTCCCATGAATTCGAAGAACGCGGATAGGAAGCTGAAGAGGTTGTTGTAGATTGATTCAAGAAGGAAGAAGGGATTAACCTTATCAATGGTTGACTTGTTCAGTTTTTCAAAGTCCATCTCCTCCCACTTGCCGCTCGTGCCGTCCTTTGTCGCGGGATACATGAAGTCATAGCCGACCTTTGTGAAGTCTCCTGAGGCGATGTAAAGTGACCTGCGCTCCGGCGGGATAACTGATAGATCAAGTCCTGAACTCTTCTGAGCCTCAACAGCCGCTCCGAATCCCAAAAGAGAGCCTCGGTTAAGGAACTTCATCTGGCTAAGAAGTTTATGAGGTATATCTTCGGAGACTTCAAATCCATTCACCTTCCCAAGGTACTGCAAAAAGGCAGGCGCATCATCCTTTGGATAATGACCTATCCCCGTCTTCATCGCCTTCATCTTCTCCCAGCTCTCACTGACACTGTTGCCAAGAGGCGTTACAAGGCCTGCTCCTGTAATGACAACTTTTCTCTCTCTCATATTATCCTGAAAAATACATTTCCAATAATGCAGATGTTGGGAAAGAAATTATTTTTCGATACCTTCTTAAAGAAAGATTCCGGACAAGCCGGAATGACGGACTTAATACCGCACGGTATTCTGCCAGGCTATCAATTAATAAATTCATCGAGTTAAATAATTTATTGAGCAATATCTGCATTATTCCAGCAACTATAACTTCAACTCCCTGTTTAAGAGTTGAAAGAATCTTTTCTGTTCATTGACGTCTTCGATCTCAGAAAGCTGTATGACCTCCCCTTCAAATTCAGCCCGTATCTTCTTCTTTCCTTTCACCATTCCTATTCCTGAGTAGATTTTAATATCAGACCCTTCACCTGATATTTGCTTGACCTCAAGCTCCACCTGATCTCCCGGCAAGGCAAAACTGTAAAAGTTGCATTTTATCACCCTGTTAATCAAAAACCATCTTTGAAAATCAGATGATGCGGCCTCAAGCCATCCGGCTAACTGAACCAGCGCCTCTAAAAGAAGCACCCCCGGCATGATGGGGTTTTTGGGGAAATGGAACTCAAGGAAGTCCTCGCTCATGGCAACATTCTTCATGCCCCTTATTTCTTCCCCTGACTTCCATTCAGTTATCTGATCGATCAAGAAATATCGCATAGTTTGTTATTTTACTATAGCGGATGGATTAAATGCTGTTAGATGTTGCAAAGCCATACAATGTTAAAATGCAAGAAACAAGACCTGGCTACGCTGCTACTTTGCATTCACTTTTGTCTTCTGAAACTTCGCTATAATGTTAAAGTCAGGCTTTATATTGTGAAACTCCCATAAGAGTACAGTTACCCCTTGTTTCTTCTCTTTCTTATGTTCTTGTGGTGTAATACCAATAACTTCAGCTATTGAGGTGTCTGGGAGTATCATTGCAATCTTTGTGTTTTTAATTACATCTTTCCATAAAGCGCCTGTCTTGAGAATGTATTGGAATTCACATTCGCCATTCGACCATATGGTACCCTGAACTGAATACATGTGCCGAATGGTTTTAGTTTCGCCTTTCTCAAAGGGAACTGTAAATGTATAGACGATTGGGTAATCCAGATCTTCTAATGGAGATTTACTCCATCCTTTTTTCTTTGTGACTCTAATTTCCTTGTTATCTATAAAAGTGCGAAACTTCGGATCGGGTAGATCTTCTTCTTTTTCGTCTGGGTCGCGAGGGCCGTCAGTGTCAAAAGGAAAGCCCATTTGTACCGAGGTCTTGCTACCGTGATTCTTGAAATTTAAAACTGCTTCGACCCCCCAGCCGAGTCCGACGCCTTCTGTAATAGTAATGACCTCGGATACGAGTTGGATATCGTCGTGTTTTACAGGATAGACTGTTACGCCCGATCCGTAATAAACCGAATCATTGCCGTATACTGGATTGATAGAAAGCAATAGCAGGAAAATAAAAATTGCCAAAGAAATAGTGGTGTAACTTATGTTTTTATCGCCCTTTATCATTTTTATTGTTGGCTTCGGAAAATATTAGGTACACAGTCCAAAAGCTACTATATTAATTCCCAACCAGTATCACTGTCGCAACCGCATAATCGGATGAATGCGATATTGAGACAGTTAACTGATTTATCCCCTTCTTTGCAGCGACTTTTGAAGCCCATCCGTTTATGGAAATAAGAGGCTTCCCTGATGAATGAGAAGTGACTTCTATCTCCTGAAAAGTATGGTCAATGCCTGCGCCGGACAGCCCTATGCCAAGCGCCTTAATGCACGCCTCTTTTGCCGCAAAACGGCCTGCAAAATGTATATGAGATTCTTTCTTTGAGTGGCAGTATTCCCTCTCTGCCTCAGTGAAAATATCCGAAACAAAGTCTTTGTTCCTATCGAAAATATCTTTAAATTTAGCGACCCCTACCAGATCAACGCCCTGATATATCTGCATCATGATATACTGAGCCCTCCGTCAACCGATATCGCCTGCCCCGTAATATAATCCGCTTTATCAGACGCAAGAAAGAGCACAAGATTCGCGACATCAGAAGGCTCACCGAACCTCCCAATAGGTATCCTCTCAAGGATCTCCGCGCCTGCCCTCTTTCTTACGCGCTCGCTCATTGCAGTCATGATCATGCCCGGCAGAACAGCATTTACCTGAATGCCTTTTGCGCCAAGTTCAACTGCGCAAGCCCTTGTAAATGAAAGCATGCCGCCTTTTGCAGAGGCATAGTTTGTCTGTCCGCGTCCGCCCCTTATGGCGCCTATTGATGAGATATTGATAATCTTGCCTGAGTGATTTGCCATCATCATCTCGCCTGCCTGTTTTATGCAGAGAAACGCCCCCCGCAAATTAACATCATGCACCTTGTCCCATTCCGACAGGCTCATTGCAAGCAGGAGGTTGTCCTTTATTATTCCCGCATTATTGACAAGGATATCAAGCCTTCCGAAGTTTTTCCTGATATGTGCAAAAAGCGACTCGACCTCTTCAGGTTTTGATATATCAGCCTGGAAAATTTCAGCTTCGTTCCCGTTTCCGATAATCTCATCCCTGAGCTCCTCTGCCTTCTCCTTTGCCCTGCTGTAATTGATGACAACCTTTGCGCCGGCTTTTGAGAGAAGCAGAGAGCATTCCCGTCCTATGCCTCTTGCGCCGCCTGTAACAAGGGCAACTTTATTTAATAGATCTATGTTCATGTGCTGTTTTGCGCTTGTACGAGCTAAATAATACCATACTTCTTTACAACAACTGTAGCATTCTGCCCGCCGAAACCAAAGGAATTTGACAATGCGGCGCGCACTGTTTTTATCCTTTTGATGTTCGGAACATAATCAAGGTCACATTTAGGATCAGGGTTATTCAGGTTTATTGTAGGATGGATCTCATCCCTGTTTACGCTCAGCGCTGTATAAATAAACTCCGGGCCTCCTGCTGCTGCTATCAAGTGGCCTATCATTGATTTGCTCGAACTTACAGGAATATTGTAAGCATGGTCTTTAAAAACCTTCTTAATAGCCAGAGTCTCGGCAACGTCATTCAGTTTTGTGCCTGTGCCGTGAGCATTTATGTAATCAACTTCATCAGGATTTAAACCCGCGTCATTCAGAGCAGTCAGCATTGACTGCTCCGCGCCCCGGCCCTCAGGATGAGGCGCTGTCACTTGATAAGCATCCATGCTGGTTCCATAACCGGCTAATTCGCCGTATATCCTTGCGCCCCTTTTGATTGCATGACTCTCCTCCTCAAGCACTGCTATGCCTGCGCCCTCGCCCATCACAAGACCCGCCCTCTTTCTGTCAAAAGGCCTGCAAATCTCTGTCGGCGTTTCAGAGGATACCGCCGCCGCTTTGAGAAGAAGAAATGTGATCAGCCCCATCGGGTTTATCATTGAATCGGAGCCGCCCGCAATTAAGATGTCCGCTTCGCCTCTGCGTATCATCCTGTAACCAATGCCGATAGCCTGAGTAGCCGCAGCGCATGCCGAGGTTATGGTTGAGTTATGCCCGTAAAGACCAAACATTTTCGCTATTAATGACGACGGCCTGTTTGAGTTATTTCTCATGGCAGACTCTATGTGAAGCATCCCGCATTCTCTTCCGAACTTTTGATAGTCAAATTTTCCGTCATCGCCTGTCCATCTCTGAATATCCTCAAGCCTGTTTATTCCAAGGCCTGACGCAAATATAATTCCGCACTCTTTCATGCTCACATCGTTATTCAGCAGCCCCGCATCATTAAGGGCAGACTTCGCCGCCCATAATGCAAAGAGGGTCCTCCTCTCGCCTTCCGTCTCAGCCTCTTGAGGAAACTCCTCTTGTATCGTCTTAAAATCGTTCTCCTTCACTTCTCCGGCTGCGCGAATAACAGATTTTTCAGCCCACGGATATGACATTTGCCTTATGCCGGACTCGCCCGCAAGCGCCTTCTGCCAGTTCTCCTCAAGCCCAAGCCCAAGCGGAGTAGCCAGACCAAGCCCTGTTATAACAACCCTTTTCTTCATTATGGATAACGTTCCTATGCAGTTACGGTTTAATATACAGAACAGAATAACTGATAATCATGTTAATTTTAACAAAAAACGTCTTTTTTGCTATTGCAACGGGGTTCATTATGAACTACAATCTAATCAGGGGCTAAATGATATTCAGAATATTCAAAAAAAAGGAACTGAAAAGCCTGTTTGAAACCCTCGCTGAGCACAACAGGATTGTAGGGCCTGTTGAAACCGGAAGGGACAAGGATGGCAACCCTATTTATGCCTTTGATGAGGTGTCTGATTTTCATAGCGTCAAATTAAATTACCCGGCCACAAAGCTGCCTGCTAAACGTTACTTCCTCCCCTTTCAGGAAGACCTCTCCACCTTCAGGATAGAGGATGACAACTGGCAGAAGAGCATTGATTACAATGCAAATGAGCCTCTGATATTCTTCGGCCTGCACGCCTGCGATATAAATGCCTTGAACAAGCTCGACAAGGTCTTGCTTCACAGCGTCTACCCTATGCCCTATTATGCTGCAAAGAGGAAGAATATGTTTATCATCGGCATTGACTGTCTTCCCCAGCCCTTCTGTTTCTGCCGTTCTATGGGCTCTGACACGGCCCTTCATGGATTCGATATGTTCATAACAGACCTCGGCGCAAAATATTTTGTCGAGATACTCACAGACACCGCGTACAACTTTCTGAAGAATATCGAAACAGAAGAGCCGAAAGAGAAAGACCACATCCTATATATGAAGGCTGCCGCAGAGAGGAACAAAAAATTCACCGCGCAGATTGATACCACTGACCTTGCCAAAATACTTGATATGGAATTTCAGTCTGATGTGTGGAGACATTGGGGCGATAAATGTCTTGCGTGCGGGACTTGTGCAAATGTCTGCCCGACGTGTTACTGCTACGGGATTGAAGAGACAGTGAGTATTGACCTGAAGAGCGCAAGAAAGAGAAAGAGCCTCTATTCATGCAATTTAATAGACTTTGCCGAGGTTGCGGGCGGACACAACTTCAGACTCGAAAGACACACCCGCCTCAAGTACCGCTATTACCACAAGCATAGGGGTTTTGTTGAGGCATTTGAGGAATCCCTCTGCGTGGGATGCGGCCGCTGCGGAGAATCATGCCTTGCCGGGATTAATGTCCCTGAGGTAATAGCGAGCGTCCGGGGAGGAAAGATTAAATGATACCGAGACTGAAATTTGTAGACGTAACTTCACAGCCTCCGGATACGCAAAGGCGGAAAAATGATCTTTCAAGTTTTGAATACACTCATCGCGCTGAGATCACAAGTGTATATCCGCTTACTGATATGGAGACTCTCTACCGCATACAGATAATCAATCCAGAAGAACGGGGGCGTTTCAAATTCATCCCCGGGCAGTTTGTTATGCTTGAGATGCCCGGAATCGGCGAAGCGCCGTTTTCTATATCATCCTCGCCAAGCATTCATGGAGAGGTTGAGTTATGCATACGCAAGTCAGGCAACCTTACTAACTTTCTCTCAAAAGTCAACAGGGGCGCTGTTGTCGGCATCAGGGGCCCGTTTGGAACAGGATTCCCGATGGAGGAGATGCACGGTCAGAATATACTCTTGATAGCCGGAGGGCTCGGCCTTGTGCCGCTGCGGTCGCCTATTTCCTATGTTCAGGAGAACAGGAGCCATTTCAAGGAAGTAAACATTGTATATGGCACAAAATCCCCGGCGAATCTCCTGTTTACGTATCAGTATGACGTATGGAGCAAAGACAACATCAATTTAAATATCATCGTTGAGAAGGCGGACAAATCATGGAAAGGCTCTGTGGGAATGTTAACTGAGACTTTATTGAAAATACTGACGGGCCGGGACAGCGAGTTTTATCAGAACACATACGCCATTGTCTGCGGGCCTCCTGTAATGTTCAAATTCGTCTGCAATATGCTGAACAAATTTCACATCCCGATGCAGAAGATGTTCGTCTCACTTGAAAGACGCATGCACTGCGGGATGGGGAAGTGCTGCCGCTGCAACGTGGGCTCCACGTACACCTGTCTCAAGGGGCCGGTCTTTGATTACTGGACGGTTATGAACCTCAAGGAAGCTATATAGATAGCACCATGCATACATTATTCAAAAATTTGTTTAACTCGATGATTTTTTTTAAATCGTGCTTTGGGCAATTCAATATTTCCTACTTAATAACTTGCCCATTGAAAGAAGAAAGTGGTTGTTTTAAGGTATCGAAAAACAAATTTTTTCATAACATCTGCATGGTGTTTGGGGATTTGAAATGAAAAAGAAAGAATCAGAAGCAAAGACATATCTTGGCATCCCGCTTTACCGCCCGAGGGTCGCCTTTTTTGAATTTTCCTCATGCGAGGGGTGTCAGCTCCAGATACTAAACAATGAGACAACATTGTTTGATTTTCTCTCGCTTGTTGAGGTGGTGAACTTCCGTGAGGGGATGACCGAGAAATCCGATGATTATGAGATAGCATTTGTTGAAGGAAGCATCACAAGAGACGATGAGGTAAAGCGTCTGAAGCAGATCAGAAAAAATGCAAAGATACTCGTCGCTTTCGGCTCATGCGCCTGTTTCGGCGGGGTCAACCAACTTAAGAACAGGTTCAAGAATCTTGATAAGGTAAAAAAGCAGGTATATGGAAAGCATCCAATAGAAAGCGATATGGTCAGAGCGCTTGAGGATATTGTGCCGGTTGACCTCAGGATATACGGATGCCCCATAAAAAAAGAGGAAGTGGAAAAGATCGTACTTCACATTGCATTAGGCAAATCAATTAACATCCCGAAGTATCCTGTGTGCATGGAATGCAAGGCAAATGAGAACATATGCCTCTTTGACCTCGGAGAACCGTGTCTCGGGCCGATAACAAGGGCGGGGTGCGATTCATGGTGTCCAAATGAAAGGGCAGGATGCTGGGGCTGCCGCGGCCCTGCTGAAGACGCTAATGTCGCACAAATGAAAAAGATAATGAAGGAGAAGGGATTTTCCGAAAAGACAATTATGGAGAGGCTCGATTGCTTCGGAGGTTTTAAAGTTAAATGAAAAAGAGAGTGAATGTTAACATCAAACACCTCTCAAGAGTTGAGGGGCATGGCAATATACATATAAAGATCAGAAACGGCAAACTGCAGGAAGCCCGGTGGGAGGTCGTCGAGACCCCGCGCTTTTTTGAGGCAATGCTTGTCGGAAGGACCTGGGACAATGCGCCATGGATAACCGGCAGGATCTGCGGCATCTGTTCAATCGGCCACACGCTTGCAAGCATCCGGGCAATAGAGAATGCGTTTAAGATCATTCCAGATGAGCAGACAATAAAACTCCGTATGCTTCTTAAACATATGGAGACGCTCCAGAGTCATTCTTTACATTTATGTTTTCTTGCCCTGCCTGATTTTCTGAACGCGGGCAGCGTATTTCCATTAATCAAATCCCATGAAGACGTTGTCCTCCGCGCCGCTAAAATAAAAGGTCTTGCCAATGACATTTGTGACTGCATCGGCGGACGCAGGCTGCATCCGACAAGGACAGTTGTGGGCGGATTTACAAAACTGCCGGAGAAAGATGAACTCTCTCTTTTCTGTGAGCGTCTGAAAGGTATAACGAGTGACCTCATGGCAGTGGCTGATCTGTTCAAGGGTTTGAAAGCTCCTGATTTTACAAGAGAGACAGAGTATGTGTCATTGAAGGGGAAAGATCATTACCCATTCATCGGCGGAGATATTATTTCAAGTGACGGAGTGCGGAAGCGTGAAGAAGATTACAAAAAAGTAACGAATGAATACATTGTGCCGCACTCCACCGCCAAATGGTGCCGTCTTTCAAGAGAGTCGTTTGCAGTCGGCGCGCTTGCAAGAGTGAATAATAATTTTGAATTTCTCCACCCTGCCGCAAAAGATATCGCCGGAAGATTTGGCCTTGTCCCTGTAAACCATAACCCGTTCATGAACAATATAGCGCAACTTGTTGAATGTGTACATGTGGCCATGGATTCCATAAGGCTGATTGATGAACTGCTGAGTTCAGCATTCAAAGAGCCGAGGCAGGAGGTAACACCAAGAAGAGGCGTTGGAGTTGGCGCAGTTGAAGTGCCGCGCGGGATTCTATACCACTGTTATGAATTTGACGACAAAGGAAAGATTTTGAGAAGTGACTGCGTTATCCCCACCGGACAGAACCACGCCAACATCCAGCATGACCTTGAGGCGCTGGCTGAGGAATTAGCAGAGAAGGGAAAATCAGACAAAGAAATTGAACTTTTAGCCTCAATGCTTGTCCGCGCGTACGACCCGTGCATATCGTGTTCAGTGCACTGATTTGTGTGTATCTTTTGGCCTTAAGGAAATCCGCCGTTATACGTGTGGCAGTCCGTGCATTTCTGTCCGCTGTTGTGCCCGTCACCGGACGAAGACGTATAATGATTGGTGATTGTATGGCAGACATTGCATATCCCGTTATATGGGGCAGAGGACGCCGCATAGTCGGTGCCTGTAGTTGCTGAAGTAAATACCGGTGATACAGTTGTCAAAGGCTCCCCGGTTGCATCGTCTTTGTCCTTTGTAACATCTTTATGGATCATATAGATATTCCCGTTTCCTGATATTCTGTCGCCGTGAGGGTCGTGACAGTCATAGCATAGAGAGCCGCCGTCATTAGGGGCCCCGTGCTTTGCTCCATAATGGGCGCTGTCAACTTTAACGGATCCATTCTTCAGGCTCATCGCGCCTGCGCCGTCAGGGTCAAAGCCGGACGATCCCGTCTCGTGGCATACAAGGCACACATCATTCCAGCCGTTTGCCCCGGCGTGGTCTTTAAGACGGAAAGGATTTGTACCGCTGTTGGTCACATCGTGTATGACAGAATCATCATGACAATAGAGACATGGGTCGCATCCTGCAAGTTCCTGAGACGGCAATGTGATACCTCCGGGAGCTGTCCAGTCAGCGCACGCTCCCGATGTCGGCTGCGTAAAGTTTGCTGCGGGATTGCCGGAGGCATCATATGTTCCTGCCTGCTTGCCGTGCCCTGAATATCTCCACTGGTCTGCATCAATCCATGCGTGTGCCCCGTCGCCATAAGTGTAGCTGTCAACATCGCCGCCGCCTTCGACCCCTAAAGTGCCGGAGCCGGAAGTTCGTGCCTTGCTGAGATGGCAGTCTCCGCATGAAAGTTTCTCGCCCCAGTATGTATAAATTTTTTCCATGTAATAGGGCTCTAATGTGCTTGCAGATTTAGCGCCATGGCATGTGCTGCTGCGGCAGTATCCCGGCCCGGCCGGATTTGGAGGCAGTTTTGACGGGTAACCCGCAAATATAGTATTACGGTTTGCATACTGAACACCTGTGTTTGCACCAAGGCTGTAATTTGCATCGGCATGCGCGCCTCTGCTGTTTATCGCCGCGCCGTCCAGCGTTATATTAGTGTGACAAGACTGACATGAAATACCGTTTTCAACCGCATGCTCCTCATGACTGTTCTCTTTCGGAGAACCATTTACATACAAAGGCATGCCTTTACGCCAGTCAGAGTAAGTTGCATTGCCGTGACAGGTATTGCAGGGAATAGTTTCGCCCGCGGGCGTACCGGTGCTTCCCCACGCAGGCGTAGTATTTACATATCCTGTGGTACGGGTTCTTATTGAAGTGCCGTCACTGTGACAATAAATATTCGAGCAGTAACCATAGCCGTCTCCGGGGGCGGGAGTGCCGCTGTAAGTGGCGCTTGAGTCAGCAACTGAAGTCCCGGACAGTGTGCCATATGGAGATACCGCTCTTGCATTAAACATTATATTCACTTCGCCGTTTATATGGTATATGCTCTCCAGTGTCCAATATGTTGCTAAATGACAGTTGCCGCATCCGGAGCCGGTGGCATTATTAGGATAAAACCAGTTATGACAGTCGCGGCATCTGCCCTCATCCTGTCCTGACACATGTTTGTAATGGCTGCCGGTGGCTGTACTGAAGTCCTTGAAGCGCGATGTATGGCGCGACACGGCATTATCGTAATTGCCGGCTGTTCCGGTTGTGCCCGCGTGACAGCCGTAACAACCTTCCGCAGTGCCCCACTGCGGCGTATTGTATGTTGCCGGGGGACCAACGCCGCCGTTTGGCTGTACATCCGAATGGCAGTATAAAGAACAGGTCCCATATGCGCGGCTTGCGCCGTCTGAGGGGGATTGTGTGCCTGTTGCTATTGAATAAGAAGGCGTTCCGATCCCGAGCCTTGGATCAGTTGTATCAAACTGCCAATCCACCTCATTGCTAACATGTTTTAATTTATCTGATATTGTATACGCATCAGGGCCGCTGCCGCCGACTATTCCGTTATGGCAAAGCGTGCAGGAAAACTCTCTTTTATTAGTCTGCATGCTGCCAATGCCCGAATAAAACCCATTGCCTGCATGTTTCTCATGGGTCCCGCTTGTGAGTACGTCATTATTCTTTGCCTTATGGCACGTCCCGCAAGCGCCGGTTGAGGCATTGCCCCATTCCGGAGAAGCATTCAGCCCGCTGCCAATGTAACTGCCATGGCAATATGTGTTTGAACAAGTTGAATATCCGTCTCCCGGAGTAAGAGTCCCGTTGTAAGCCGCGCTTCCGGCAACATTGGAATCAAACATTATATTAACTTCATGATTCACATGTTTTGTGTACATATCCGTTGCATGGCACATGCCGCATGTGTTGGCTGTGCCTGTGGGATTGAATTTATGACACACGGAGCATCTGTATATAACAAACGGGCCCCCCGTGAAGTTATATTCAAGATGTTTTGAGTGGCTGCCGCTGTTCATCTGTGACGACGGGCCTGTGTGCAGCCAGTCGCCGTCGCCTTTATGGCATGTCCCGCAGATGCCTGTAGCCCCCCATTGAGGAGAAGTGTAAGAGTCAGGCTGTCCGACGCCGCCCTCAGGCTGCGCATTGGAGTGGCAATATGTATTTGAACACGTGCCATATGCACGCGGCGCAGTCCCGTTTGAGGGAACAGCTGATCCCGAAGGAATGCTGTAAGAAGATGAAGCTGAGACCCTCAGATCGTTTGTATCAAACTTCCAGTCAATATAACCGCTCATGTGTTTGCTTCTGTCTGAAATTATGTAGCCCGCAGGCCCGCTGCCGCCTACTATATCCTTATGGCAAACTGTGCACGCGATTTCATGGCCATTGTTTATACTTCCCGCTGTGTAAGAATGCCTGAGATGGCTTCCTGAGGCCGGAGGCGCTGGATTGGAAGCCCCATGACATGTCCCGCACGCAGCGCTTGATGGATTATTCCATGAAGGAGCAGCATTTAACCCGCTGCCGCTAAAGTTGCCGTGGCAGTAGATATTGGAGCACTGCATCGAGCCGTTATTTGTGACCGTTGTATTTGCCTCGCTGCTGTCATAATTCGCCGTTGTCTGCCCGTCGTATGAACCGCCTGAGACTGAGCCGCCGAATAGTATGGGGAACCCAATTGTTATTACGCGGCTGCCGGTGTGAGTGGGACCTTCGCCAAGACTATTCACATGACAGGTTTGACAGCCAAATCCCAATGTATTCACGTGCATATTGTGAGCGCCTGCGCTGGCAGAACCCGTTCCCGGAGGGCCTGATACATTTTCAACAAGGCCATTAACATCAACCGGCGGAAAAGCATGGCAGATATCGCATTGAGGTTTAAACCCATTCAGATGTTTATGACAATTCACTGTGCAGTTTGCTCCTGAAGCCCCTCCAATGGTCGCATGCGTCTGGTCAGATCCTGAACCGTCATTCCTGAAATGAGTTGTCTGAGTATGGCATACCTCGCAGACTCCGTCATATGTTGCGTCTCCGTCCGCAAAGGAGTTTGCCCCTGCTGAATTAAAGAACCTCGTCGTCTTTGCCGTTGTTGATGTACAAACATATTGATTCCCTTCAACCGAACAGTTTGCCCTGTCAGGCGCGTTGATGCTGTTTTTTATCAGCTTGCCTTTAACTACAGCATAAGCACTATTAGCCGCTAACAGGCTTGCGTCCATTGTCCCGTCAATCGTGATTGCATCAGAGGTATTTCCGCTGATTTGATACATAAAGGAATTTGGATATACAAGTGCGGTATTCGGAATAAGGATCATGCCCGCAAATTCATCAGTAGTCCAGTTCTTTGCGCTGTCTGTCAATGTTGTCGTTGTCTTGCCTGTTGATGTGCCTGTTTCTATATAGCTTGCGCTTCCGTACGCGGATGTCTGTTTCTGCCGGTGAGGGTCATGGCATGTCCTGCACTCTATTGACCAGTCGCCGTGACTGTTGTCTGTGGTCAGGCTTGAATGTGTTTTTGCGAAAGGCGGATCCCCGGGAGTTTGGGTATGGCAGCTCCAGCAGAGGTTATTGAGTTTTGAATCATCTATGTCTACCGGAACGTGTGTCGCCCATGATGGCTGTGTTGCCCCGGCCACATAATGACAGGAGAGGCATTCGATAGTCTCCGCTTTATTGTGCGGATAGTCCCTTGCCGCTTCTGATACATCAGGAACTAACAATAATAAAAAAAGAATGAAAAGCAGTGTTGTGATTTGGGTCATACTCTTTTCACCTGGACCTTCTTACCCTCAAAGTTCTGAAACAGCTCTCCGCATGGGATCGCTTTGACAAGGCAGGGGAGACTATCTGTTTGAGGATTATAACACACTCGTGTTTACTGATAGAATAAAAGCATTATCAGACCGGCTGATAGCGGGCATTCGCGTCTACAAAACCAATTCTTATAGAAAGATTATAAATTTTATTTCCTCCACTACTCATTTGCCGGCTCAAACCATGAGTGCGTTATGCCCTGTATGGAATGACAGTCGAAAGCGCAACTCGTCGGATAATTGCTTAGCACGGACATAGCGGCGTCAATCTTCCCATATTGGTCGGCCCCTTCTGTGTAATGATTAAACTGCATCGTGTCATGGACCCAGCCCCATTGGGTATTTGAACCGTGGACATTATGACAGGCAATGCACTGGATTGACGAGTTGTACGTATCTCTGTATCTCCATGAGCCGCCTTGAATATGGAAGTAATGAAGATTGGAATATCCTGTGAAAAAACCTCCATTATCATAAAATCTTCCGCTTCCATCATACCTGTCTCTGAACTTTGTCACAATGTTCAGAATGTCATAAGGAGGCGGGCCGTCACCTCTTGTGTCGTAATTGCCGCCGCGGCGATAGCCTAAGATCGCCTCTTTTGTCACCCGTGGATAAGCCTGATGGCAGTTAAAACAAAGGTCATAGTATGGTTCAGATGCCGCAGTATACCAGTTCCAGTCAGAAAGGGGCATTGTCAAATTTCTGGCTAAGATCCCGACATTGTTTGAACCATGGCCATTCGCATGGCACCCCGTGTTAGAGTTGCCGTTTCCGAGGCATGTGAGTCCCTGCTGTTTGTGCCCATAGGTTTTATCCCAGCTTGCCTTTATGTCTGTGCCTGCCTTGTAAGGTATGATACCTATGGTCTTCCCATCAGAGAAAGGACTCATGTTTCCGTTTGCGCCGTCTGTGTCATGGCAGCTAAGGCAATGCGGCTCGGCAGTCGAGGGATTCGCGGGGTTGTAACTATAAACTTCTCCTGTATCAAGATTCTTCAGCCTTACTACGCCGCTTGAATGATCTGAAGTATCATGACATACAATGCAGTCTGAGCTTGTAACTGTTCCGCTTGCCGGATAGACATGATGAGATATCTTCTTGAAGTCTCCGCCTGTCCCTGTCCCGTCGCCGTTGCTGTCAACTATCTGTCTTCTGCTTCCCATGTCTGACTTATGGCATGAGATACAGTCATTCATGCCCGCGATCGCGCCGAAACCTTCTAAATGGGGATGGCACATTGTGCATTTGACCCCTGCAGGATGGCTTCCGTTTTGGCCTGAACCATCCCGCCTGTGAAAAACCGTCTGGGTATGGCATACCTCACATACTCCGTCATATGTTGCGTCTCCGTCCGCAAAGGAGTTTGCCCCTGCTGAATTAAAGAACCTCGTCGTCTTTGCCGTTGTTGATGTACAAACATATTGATTCCCTTCAACCGAACAGTTTGCCCTGT
>JBFLVX010000007.1:0-33972 GCA_040758255.1 Nitrospirota bacterium | reverse complement strand
ACGAACGTTTTAACCTGGTAGTGATCTTTTTAAAACTGCTGCTTGCTTCTCTTGTCAGCTTGGACCCTTCATCCACAGTCTTCATTCCATCCGACATAGCTGAAGAGACTGATCTTACTTCTGATTGTACAGCCTCAATAAGCTCCCCGATCTCCCTTGTGGAAAGCGCTGTCTTCTCCGCAAGATCCTTGATCTCATCAGCAACTACTGTAAAGCCTTTTCCGTGCTCCCCGGCTTGCGCAGCCAAGATAGCGGCATTTAGCGCCAGAAGTGTTGTCTGGTCGGTTATCTCATCAATAACATTCAGGATTTTGCCTATATCCTCAGACCTTTTACTCAAATGGTCAATGAATTCGGATGTCCTCTGCACTGTAGTCCTTATTGTCTCCATCTCGTCCGCAATTTTTTCTACGGCAGCAATGCCGAATTTTGACGCATCAGATGCTATCTCTTCTGCCAGTTTTGCCGACTCGGCAGTGTTTAATGCTATCTCTTTAGTTGAGGTATTGATCTCTGCAATTGCCGTTACAGCCTCTTCTGCGGATACAGAGAGTTCCCCTGACTTGACAGCCACTTCCTTTATATTTGCAGTCATCTGCTGAATAGCGGAAGATGTGGAATCAATGGCATCCGACAGTTCAATGGTATTGCTGCTTATCTGACTTGTGCTGGAGCGCATCTCGTTGATCCCTGTTGCGCTGTGCTCGGCTGATACGGAAAGATCCCTTATGATCTCAGCGATCTCCCCCAAAGATTTATTGAACCGTTCTGTAGATTGCAGAACATTATCAATAGCCTCCTGCTCCAGCTTTGCTCCATCGGCCACTTTCTTGGATTCATGCTCAATCTCATAGGTAACGCTGGCAACCCTCTTTGAAACGGTTGTCGCCCTGTTAATAATATTTCCGAGACCCTTGACCGCCTTTATGAGGTTTTTACTCAACCGCCCCATCTCATCCTTTGTTTTAATATCGTCTTTTAATGACAGATCGCCCATGGAGAGTTTCTTTGTCATATTTTCAATTTTAAGAACAGGGTTTATTACGGTCTGTCTAAAGATCAGCCACAAAACCAACCCAAAGATTATGCTTCCAAACAGCAGGCTTATGACAACAAACTTATTCCTGTGTATTATCTGCTCTTTGGCGTCCTTGATTGATATGGAGACCTTCATAACGCCAAGGAGTGTTTCCTGGCTTTCATGACATTGAATGCAGCGCTTGGTCTTTATTAACGGAGTATAGAAAATAATTGAATCCTCTTCTTTTACAATGGACTGAGTCATGTTCTTTCTGATCTCATTGACAATTTTTACATCATCAGTTTTGGTCTCCTTTACGGCAGGGAGGGCTTCGCGTCCGGAAGTGTCAAGTATCTTGATATACTCAACCCCTTCTGTCTTGCTCTTTTCAGTGAGCAGGTCCTTCATTACATCAACATTGCCGTCCAGCATTGTCTCTTCAACAACATTTTTGATATAGCTCATGGTCATCATTGAATACTTGGAGACAATGTTTTCAATATCATCCCTGATAAACCGCGTGCTCAACAAACCGGCCATGATTGAAGATAAAAGCAGTACGATTATAACGAGGCCGACAATTTTAACTTCAAGTTTAGCGTTCATCACCTTTCCGCTTTCAGTATGTTATTTATATTTAAGACCGATATGAATCTGTTCCTGATATTTACAACGCCTTCAATAAGGCCGATTTCACTTTCATCCAATGTTGACGGCGGCGGCAAAACTTCATTCTCCCTGCATCTGAGCACATCAATGCCTGAGCCTATAAGAATCCCAAGAGGAGCTTTTAAAGCTGAAAGCACTATTATCTTCTGAAGCATCCCGCTCTCCCATTCAAGGCCTAATCTCTTCCCAAGATCAATAACAGGCAGGATTTGACCCCTGAGAAAAGTCACCCCCCTTAAATATTCAGGGGCCCTCGGTATCGGGGTTATTGTCTGACTTCTGATAATCTCCTGCATATCCGATAATTTTACAGCATATTCTTCGCTGGCAACATTAAATGCCAGAAGCTCAAGCTCATTTACAGGAGCTACTGCCGCATCTTCCTCTTCTGCTGTGGCTGTTATTGTATCAATTTTGCTAATTTCTGTCTTTTCAATAATTTCAGCCGGCTTGCTCTCAACATCTTCTTTATTTACGCTGACCTTTTCTTCAGCAGCAGGCGCGGGTTTGTCTTCCAATATCTCCGCTTTGCCCTCTCCGCCATTTTCCGCCTTTGTATCTTTTAACATCTTCCTGATCTTTGATATATCCACTATTTTACCCCGTTCATTCCTAATTCATGCGCTATGTCGGCAATAATATCTTTATCTATCAATTGAGCTGCGTTCCCGAAACCCTCCATGAGTGAATTGGAAGCAATGTTATTAATATTTCTTGGCACTCCTCCTGAAAACTTGCATATTAATTCTAATGCCTCTTCAGTGAAGATAGTATCCGTTCTGCCGGAAAGTCTCAGCCGGTGTTCAATATACTGTCTTGACTCTTCATCTGAAAGCGGCGAGAGGTGATAAAAGAGTCCGATGCGCTGTCTTAGCGGAAGGTAAGTCTTTCTCTTTAGTCTTGTCAAAAGATCGGGCTGTCCGATAAGCACAAGACTGAGCAGGTTCTGGTCATCAAGCTGAAAATTTGTCAGAAGCCTGATCTCCTCAAAAGTATTCCTGTCCGGCACAAGCTGAGCTTCGTCTATGATTATTACAGGCGTAATGCCTTTTGTATAATCCTCGTAAACCTTTCCGTGTATTGCTTCCAGCAGATCGTCTTTTTGCTGATTATGGTCAATATCAAACCTCCTGGCTATCGTTCTAATAAATTGCGCAGGGGTAAGGCGGGGATTCAGGATAAGGATCACCCTGTGCTTTTCTCCAAGCGTATCCAGCAGAGCGCGGGAAAGAGTTGTTTTGCCCGAGCCGACCTCTCCGGTCAAAAGGATTATCTCTTTCTCCTCCACTCCGTGCTGAAGCCTTGCAAGCGCCTCTTCGTGCGCTTTGCTGTAAAAGAGAAAGCGGGGATCCGGAGTTTTGCTGAAAGGCTTGCTGTTTAAGCCATAATAAGTCTCATACATCTTTTGTTCCCCTTGAGCCGTTGTTTTTTCTCTTTGAAAACGCCTCATCCATCATCGCATCTATATCCATTACAAATACAATCTCATACTTCCCTGTCTCAGCAGCGCCTGAGATGCAGGGAATATTCTTTAAGTGTTCGCCTAACGGTTTAATGACGATCTCAGTCTGCTCAATAAGCTCGTCCATAACCAATCCGATGCGTTTCTGCCCGACACCGACAACCACCCCGTAATATTCATCCCTTATGTCTTCTTCAAGATCAAAGGCTTCAGATGCCCTCAGAAGCGGCAGCATCTCATTCCGCAGTTCAATTACCTCTCTCCCTTCAATGGTCTGAACACTGTCACGGGTAAATATAAATGTTTCTTCTATTGAGGTCAGAGGAACAGCAAAACGTCTTTTTGAAACCTCTGTTATAAGCGCTTTAACAATGGCGAGTGTTATGGGAAGGGTAAGTATGAATTTGGAGCCTGCGCCCTTCTCTGTCTCAATGCCGACAAAACCGCCGAGAGATGTGATCTTCTCTTTGACAATGTCCATGCCCACGCCCCGGCCGGATATCTCGCTTACTCCGTCCTTGGTGCTTAAGCCGGGGGCAAAGATGAGGTTTATTATCTCATTCCGGTCGAGGACCTGCTCTTTTGAGATCATCTTCTTTTCAATGGCCTTTTGCAGAACCTTATCAGGGTCAATGCCTGCTCCGTCATCCTGGATCTCTATAACAACGCTGTTGCCTCTTGAAAAAGCCTTCAGCGTCAGATCGCCCTGCGGATTTTTGCCGAGAGCAACCCTTTCATTCTTTGATTCAATGCCGTGATCAATCGAGTTCCTTACAAGGTGAACAAGCGGGTCTATTATCTCCTCTGCTATCTGCTTGTCAATTTCCGTGTCCTCTCCGAATATATTCAGGTTTATCTCCTTGCCGGCTTCACGCGTATATCTCCTTACAACCTGCGCGAGCTTCTTGAATATATGGCTGAAAGGCACCATCCTCAGATCCAGGACACTATGCTGAAGATGTCTGAGCTTTACGTCAATGCTCTGTGAAATCTTGTACAGGTCCACAGCCAGAGGGGCATAACCATACGACTCTGTCAATTCCTGGCTTATCCTGACGAGGGCGCTTCTTAAAAGCATAAGCTCGTTAATGGTATTTAAAATACCGTCAAGCTTATCTATATTTACTCTTACAGTGGTTGCCGCGCTCTTTAATGACGCCTCTTTAGCTTTTGAAGTTTTGGATTCCGGCGCAGCCGCCTGAGATAATTTTGGAGAAACCAACTGCTCAACATCAGACAAGAGAGTCTTGCCTTTGATATCTTCAAGCGGATAAGAGGCGCCCAAGAGCAGATTAAAACCGATAGAGCCGTCAGGAACTCCCTGTGACGTAGGGAGCGTTGCGATAAGCTCCCCTGTACCTTTCAGCCTTTTAATCAACTCTTCAAGCTGAGGGGCAAAATCAGTGAGTTCAAAGACCGTCTTAAGCAGGAATATCCCATTGCCATCCCCGAGATTCGCCTTGAGACGGTGCTCTTCATACTCTGAAAGCACCTTCAGGATTGACTCGCTTATCCCTGTAGCTGCAAGGGAAGATTCCTTATCTTTTGATCCGGCCAGCCCCCTGAACTTTTCAATCTCCCTTACATCATTGCTTACATCATCTATCGCTTTATCCTCAGCAACCTGGTCTATGAGGTTTTTCAGTATGTCTATGTTGGAAAGGATAAAATCAATAATCTCGCCTGTAATTTCAATCTTGCCAAGCCGCAGGTCATCCAGCAGAGACTCAAGAGCGTGGCTCAGGTCAGTTATCTCCTTGATGCCGAAGAGCCCGGAAAGCCCCTTCATTGTATGTACCGAGCGAAATATGGAGTTGAGGGTCTCAGGGCTGAATTCCTCCTGAAGCTCCAGCACTGAAGAGCCTACCTCTTCAATAATCTCTTCAGCCTCGGCAATGAAGTCTTTCTTTGAAGGTTTCATAGGTTCAAAGCTTTTTTGATAACTTCACGAAGCTCATCAGGATTAACAGGCTTTGTTAAATATGCAAACGCGCCCAGCGCCATGCCCTTTGACATATCTTCCCTGCTTCGTTCCGTTGATATGATGATAATGGGTATCTTTTTGTATAGATCGTTAGTCTTCAGGAAATTAATAAGTTCAATGCCGTTTATATCCGGCATATTAATATCAACAAAGATTATATCAATGGAGTGCCCGGGCAGCACCCTGAAGGCCTCAAAGCCGGAGGAGGCTTCCAGCACATCAATCTCTGCCACATCCTCAATCAGCGATCTTATAAAGGACCTTGTAGTCTCTGAATCATCAACAATAAGGGCAGATAGCACAAAACCTCCTTTTGCTTAATGAAATTTATAATATATAAAGGGATGATTTAACTGATGTTCAGCAAGAGAAAAAGCAAGCCCTATCCCAGCTTTACCCCTTGTCAGAAAAGAGGAAAGCGGGACTCCTTTTGGGTTTTCTCTCCAGTCGTAATTCACTGAATTGAGTATATCAGAATACAATACAAGCGTCAACCAATGAGAAGACGCGGAATGGCTGAATATTAAAGAGAAAAGGGCTATGCAATGCCCATTGCAAATAAACGGAAAATTGACAAAGCAAAGGGGGTAGCAATATTATTTAATGTTTGCAGGCTTGCCTCTTTTTTCCCTCAGATAAATCCTTAATGTTGATGACCTGCCTTTACCGGTTCCACGGTATGTTCAACAGGACTTGCAGCATCTGTGTGCAGCCGCTCCACATAATGAGTAAACACAACATAGGCTTCGACATACTCGCGGCCTGCTGCAACATTGTCATCTGCATGTTTCTTTGTTTCTTTGGCATGAGCAAATTTTTCACGTATCCCTTTAGCCACAACATCAGTCATATCCTTAACAAGAGCATCAACCGAACCGTTCTCCAAAGCTTTGTCCGACTCGGCAATAATGGGCTCTATGGCCTCCCCCGGTTTAAGCCCTGTATAAGGAGCGCCTTCACCGGCCCGGTGAATC
Organism: Nitrospirota bacterium; assembly: GCA_040758255.1. Lineage (GTDB taxonomy): Bacteria > Nitrospirota > Thermodesulfovibrionia > UBA6902 > UBA6902 > JACRPZ01. Next base: position 27,862 of record JBFLVX010000007.1, on the reverse strand, counting down.
CTCACAAGCGTCTCAAAGAAATACATGTCCGCAAGTTCCTTTGCCTCGTTGCTTTGTTTCCTTACCGCCAATGTTTTCTTAAATAGGTCACGGATTTCTTTTTCGTTCTCCTTCTTCACCCATTTAAGCACAGGGGTCACATCACCTTTTTCGAGAGCCGCCTTTGCAGTTAGCACCACAGGTCCCGCAAGCGTGTCACAGTGAGCACCGGCTATATTAGGACTAAACCAGACAGCCATGCCAATGACTGCCGCCACCGACAGCATGATAAGATTTGTTTTTGTTCTCATTTTGAACCTCCTTCTGTTTCATTAATTGAAGTATTTATACCTTTCTTTTATCAAGAAAAACCTCTAATGTCAACTTTTTTTATCCCAGAGAATAAAATCAGCGGAAAATTGACAAAGCAAAGGGATTAGCAATATTATTGTTAAACCTTAATTCATGCAGCTGCTCAGGCGGGAATTTTTAAGATGAAGATAATAGACGGCATTGAGAATATCAAAGAAAAATTTCACTATCCGGTTTTAACTATAGGCAACTTTGACGGTGTTCACCTCGGCCATCAGGCGATATTCAATATGCTTGTGAAGAGGACAAATGAGATGAAAGGCACCTCGATAGTCTTTACATTTGAGCCTCATCCGCTGAGAGTGGTTGCGCCTGAAAGAGCGCCCAGCCGTCTGACCCCATTCAGCAAAAAAGCCGAATTGATAAAAAATTTCAATGTTGATGTCCTTATATGCGCCAACTTCACAAAAGAGTTCTCGCATATCAAGGCAGAGGATTTTGTCAGGGACGTCCTCTTTAATACTATCGGCGTAAAGGAGATATTCATAGGCGCCAATTATCTCTTCGGCAGGGGCAGGAAGGGCTCTCCTGAACTCCTGAAGAAGCTCGGCAAGGAGTACGGCTTTAAAGTAACCGTAGTGCCGGATATCGTGTTTAATGATATGACATTAAGCAGCTCCAGAGTGAGGAGCCTTATTGCAAAGGGAAAAGTTGAAGACGCGCCCCTCTTCCTCGGCAGATACTACTCGGTTGAAGGGATGGTTATAGAAGGTGAAAACAGGGGGAAGAGACTCCTCAATATTCCAACAGCAAATATCTCAACATCAAACGAACTGCTGCCTAAAGACGGGGTCTATGCTGTCAGGGTCAGAATGGGCAGGAAGATATACGGCGGAGCCGCAAACATCGGCTGCAACCCCACCTTCAAAAATAAAAACATAAGCTTTGAAGTTCACATCCTTGATTTTGATGATAATGTTCTTGGAGAGACTCTCAAGGTAAGCTTCATTAAAAGAATACGGGATGAAAAGAAGTTCTCAGGCGTTGAAGAACTTGCGGAACAGATGAGGCATGATATTCAAGAGATAAGAGAGGTTCTGAAGAGTAAACAGTGAAGGAGTTTAGGCAATGACTTAGCCTTCCTACCTACTGTTTTATCTGCTTTTGCTTCTTCGCTGGAGGAAGATAGTTCTCGGATGTTATAACGCTTTTCCCTGTTTTTGATTCCAATTCCTTACCCACTTTTGCCAGCCACTGCTTGAATGGTTCAGCTTTGGGCAAGGGGATGGACTGAACGAGCCGCAAAATATGTTGAACAAATCCTCCAAGAGTTTTTCTTTTCTTGCCTGTTTCCGTGACCATTTCTACATAGGGACAATTTGTCCCTATGTAGGCTCCAAGTTCTTTATCCCTTTTCCTGAGTTTTTTCAGGTAATCAGTCGGATTTATTGAAACGGTAAGCGCTTCCACAACATCAATAACCGAAAAATACCATGTTTCTGTCTGCTCATCGTAATAGCGGCGGATTTTTTTACTTTAAAATACGGCTAAAGATTTTTCCTGCATACTTATTCTCCTTCCTCTCCGCTGTCCAGTTCCTTGCCCATGCGGTATTTGTCGATACGACTCTACGCGAGACTTGCTTCGAGATGTCGTAGTTGATACTTGCCCTGAGCATGCCGCATGGATGAAGTCCAGTTCCTTATCTGTTAATCTGGTGTCAGGCAACTGCTGCACCGAAATATCTCGCTAACAACTATTTTACAACTTGACGCATCAAACCTCTCGACAAAAATTGTAGCTTCTTTTAAAGAGGTGTTATTGTTCTATTTTATATTTTTTAATTTATCGGGCAGCCAATAATCACGGGCTTTATAGCCACGAGGTATTAAGGTTTCAAGATTTTTTTGTCCTTGATTAATTTTCTCAAGTATCGGATGTTCGGGATTATTCCTTCCTTTAGTTCCCGGCCCGTAAAAATATCCGTATCCGTCATTGTCAACGGCGTTAAAACGTTTAGTAATGATGCTGATGATGTCTGCCGAATTCTCAAATACAAACATGCCGAAATGAACTTCTGTACTCCACAGCACTCCAAGACCTATAGCTGACTTGTCAAACAATGCCTTAACATTTGCTGAGCATCTTTGAATCCAGTAAGGCCAATTAACACATTCCAATCCAGTAGCATCTTCAACTTCCCTTTTCTTCTTAAAGGGGTCTTTAGGGATACCATATCGTGACGGTGCAAAATGATAAGGTCCGTCAAATTCTACAAATAGCGATTTATCATGCAGTGTCAATTTCAAGTCAAGAGAATAGCGCCCTACTTTTATCTGTCTTTCAATTGTAATATCTGGAAACGTTTTATTGATAATTGCAATAAGCAATAGTTCATCAAGACTTGATTTTGCAACTGGTATGGCGTTCTCAATTTTTCCGCTGTACCAAGCCTTTTGAATTGCTCTTTCATCTACTACTTCCACACCGTTAATAAGTTTAAATTTTATTGGCGATAAATCTTGACTTGTAACTTGCAGAATTTCAAGAACGTCTTGTTTTTTTAAATATGAGCCTACTGAATAGTCGCTATTATTAAGATCGAATATGCCTTCTGGTTTCCCGAGTATCGACATGTTATACTTTGCCTATGCCTCTAATATATATCAAAGCTACTTCTCTCTTTTTTCAACAGCTTGTATGTATCTTCATATATCCTCTCACGTGGGCCAATGGCAACAATCTCTATTACATTCCTGCCTTCCCTGTAAATAATCCTGAACCTGCTTACACGAAAACTCCGCAGTCCCGCAAGTTCATCTTTAAGCGCTTTACCGTCAAATGTATTCGTCAGGATTATACTGAGACCGGCTCTGATCTTCTTTTTAAGATCTGGATGCATAGTGCGGATGAAATGCGCAATATCATCGGGGGCTTTCAGTTTGCGGATTGGATGTGTCATGGCTGAGAATGTTTATTTAAACAGTTCTTCCAGTGTGTAAAGCTTAGCCTTCTTTGCTCTAAGATTTTTTAAACCTTTTTTTATCTCGTTCATGAGAGACACATCCGAACGGACAGCGATAGTCTCTTTCAGGCTTTCAAACTCGTCAGGACTTATCAGGACAGCGGCAGGCGAGCCATTTTTTGTAATGACTATTTCTTCGTCGGTCTTAAAAACTGATTCTACAAGCCCGCTTAATTTCATTTTTGCTTCGGAAAGTGATAAGGTTTTCATTTTATTGACCTCCATTAAGGTTGACCAGAATTAAGACTATTGTGACATTCTGATAATCGCTTGTCAATCCTATACTTTTTGCTCACAACATGCTTATCGGATTTACATCAACGTCTGTCCTCACACTCTTGTTATCCTTCAGCATCTCCAATATCTCCGTTGACTTTTTCCTGAGGATCTTTGAGTTTTTCCCTTTAAGTATCAGATGCCATCTCCAGAGGTTCCTGATCTTTGCAATTGGCGCAGGGGCAGGCCCGAGGATCTCAACCCCGCCACCTGCGGCAGTTTTTATCTTCTTTGAAATATCATTCATGATCTTCTTTGCGCTCTCCTTCGTCTTAAAATTAAAGACTATGCGCACGAGTTTACTGAAAGGCGGATAAGAGAGTTCTTTTCTCAGTTCTATCTCCCTTGCGTAAAATCCTTTGTAATCATGATTACGCACATAGTCAAAAACATAATGTTCCGGTTCGTAGGTCTGTATGTATGCCTTGCCGTGCGAATCGCCCCGCCCTGCCCTGCCCGCAAGCTGCGTGAAGAGCTGGAAAGCCCTTTCTGCTGATCTAAAGTCAGGCATGTTGAGAGCAATATCAGCCGATATGACAGCCGATAATGTCACATCAGGAAAATCATGTCCTTTGGCAACCATCTGTGTGCCTAAAAGCATATCGATCTTCTTCTCTTCCATCTGTTTGATGATCCTGTAATGCGAGAGCTTCTTCTGCGTAGTGTCTCTATCCATTCTTTTAAATGACATCTCCGGGATCAATGAAATAATCTCTTCTTCAAGCCTCTGAGTGCCTGCGCCGAGATGTTTTATTTTCGTTCCTTTACAGTTCGGGCATTGTACTTCAGGATAAAGAAACGAACCGCAGTAATGACAATTAAGTGTATTCGTGTCTTTATGATAAATAAGGGTAATGCTGCAAGCCGGGCATTTGTACGTATACCCGCAATCGGTGCACATATAAAAAGGCGAGTAACCCCGCCTGTTGAGCATTATGAGAGACTGATGGCCGCTGCCTACATTCTCTTTTAATGCTTTCAGAAGCTTATTTGACATGGAAAACGTCTGCTTCTCCTCCTTTGTCATGTCTATAATCTCTACATCAGGCAAAGGCCTCTGCTCTACCCTTTGCGTCAGTTCGAGGTATCTGAATTTTCCATTCTTAGCATTGTAATAAGCTTCCATGGAAGGGGTTGCGGAACCGAGGATTATTTTAAAACCTTCAAGCTGCGCTCTTGCAAGAGCCACATCCCTTGCGCTATACCTCAGCCCTTCAAACTGCTTGTATGAAGCCTCCTGCTCTTCATCCACAACAATAAGCCCGATATTCTTAAACGGCGCAAAGACAGCGCTCCTGACCCCGATAACGACCTTAATCTCCCCTCTCCTCATTTTCTGCCACTGAGTGATCCTCTCACCCACCGACAAACCGCTGTGGTAAAAGACAACGCTCTCTCCAAAATTGCTCCTGAACCTCTCGATCATCTGTGCTGTGATTGCAATTTCCGGTACAAGGACTATCGCCTCTTTCCCATCAGGGAGGGATTTGATAGCTCTTATATAGACCTCTGTCTTGCCGCTGCCTGTTACGCCATGCAGAAGGAATACACCTTGATCTGTACTGTTGATTTCGGAAAGGGCATTGTCCTGTTCAGCAGTTAGATCGAGTGCCTTTGTTGTTTTGATCTCCTCGTCATAAGTGATCCTGGACCTGCCTGCTTTCTTGCCGGTAAAGAAAGCTGACGGGACAGCGTTCTTTAAAGCTAAGCCGGAATTTGATAAGTAATACTGCCCCGTCCACTGAATTATATTTAATAGATTTTCAGGAAGGAACGGCTCATCATCCATAACAGACTCGATTTCTTTCAATACTATCTTTTTCAAGTCTGTACTCTGTGTTCTGTGTTCTGTGTTCTGAATTATTCCGACCTTCTTACCTCTCTTAAACGGCGCAAGAACGCGGACTCCAACCTTGATCTTTAATTCAAACTCTTCAGGAACAAGATAAGTAAATGCCCCTGCATTTATGGGGAATAAAACATTAGCCTGCATGATTCTGCCTGCTCTTACGCCTGTACCAGAGCTTCTCTATCTCCACAGCGATAAATACAATAGATGATAAAGCGAGTGTGAAGATCAATTCACCCGCTGTCAATGGCTCTGTCCTGAATATGGGGTTTAAAAACGGAACGTAAATGGTAGCCATCTGCGAAATAAAGCTCAGCAGCACCGCGCCAAGCAGAGGCTTATTTGAGAGCAGCCCTATCTTAAACAGCGACTCCCTTTCTGACCTTATCGCAAGCACATGTCCAAGCTGGGTCAGACAAAGAACTGTAAATACCATTGTTTGCCAATGGGCATGTCCTGTGCTGATTGACCAAGCCTGAATAAATATGACAGCGCCTGCCATTAAAAGCCCGACCCATATGGCATGAATACCGAGACCGTAAGCAAAGATGCTCTCTTTAGGATGTCTCGGCGGCCTCTTCATAACAACGCCCTCTTCAGGTTCAACAGTGAGCGCAAGCGCGGGAAGGCCGTCAGTCATAAGATTAATCCATAAAATATGAATGGGCAGCAGCGGTATCGGCAAGCCCACAAGCGGGGCGAGAAAGAGCGTCCATATCTCGCCGGAATTTGTAGTGAGGAGATATTTTATCACCTTTCTTATATTGTCATATATCTTCCTTCCCTCTTTTACCGCCTTTACGATTGTGGCGAAGTTGTCATCAAGCAGAATCATGTGCGAGGCTTCTTTTGCTACGTCCGTGCCTGTAATGCCCATGGCTACCCCTATATCAGCCCTTTTAAGAGCGGGCGCGTCATTGACGCCGTCTCCGGTCATCGCGACAAATTCGCCCTTATCCTGAAGCGCCTTCACGATCTTTATCTTCTGCTCAGGCGCGACCCGCGCATAGACTCGTATACGTTCAACCCTCTCCTCAAATTCTTCCAAAGATAATTTTTCAAGCTCCCTGCCGGTGATAATTGCTTTTGAATCATCATCAAGGATACCTAACCTCCTTGCAATAGTCCTTGCTGTAATGGGGTGATCTCCCGTTATCATCACTGGTATTATTCCGGCAGCCTTGCAAGTTCCTACCGCTTCCTTCGCCTCTTCCCTCGGAGGGTCCATCATTCCGGTAAGGCCTAAAATAGTGAGTCCTGTTTCAGTCTTTTCATGAGACATCTCATCAGGCAGGCTCTCCCATCTCCTCATCGCAATGCAAAGAACCCTCAAGCCATCAGCAGCCATCCTTTCGCTCACCATGTGAATCTCGTCTCTATCAATAGCCTTCAAACCCTCAGCCGTCAAAATGTTGTCGGATTTATCAATAAGGACTTCTATCGCGCCTTTGGTGAAAGAGATATATTCCGGCTTTTCTGATGACTGCTTATGAAACGTTGTCATGCACTTCCTGTCCGAATCAAACGGGATCTCAGATACTCTCGGAAATTCTTTTTCAAGCTCTTTCTTGTTGAATCCGCTCTTATCCGCAATATCAAAAAGAGCGGTCTCAGTCGGATCGCCGATTGCCTTGCCGTCTTTATCCAAAACAGCATCATTGCTGAGAGCGAGGGCGGTCATGAGAGTTGAGAATTCTTTTGTTCCTTCATTTTTAATTTTTAACTTTTCACTATTAACTATTTCATTATCAACGTAGATCTCTTCAACCGTCATCTTATTTAAAGTTAGCGTGCCGGTTTTGTCCGAGCATATATAAGTTACCGAGCCGAGGGTTTCAACCGCTGGAAGGTTTCTTACAAGCGCATTCTGCCTGACCATTTTTTTTGCGCCAAGCGCAAGGGAAATTGTTACAACAGCCGGAAGCGCCTCAGGTATGGCCGCAACCGCAAGGCTTATAGCAGTCAGGAACATCAAGACAGTCTGCTCCCCTCTTAATATGCCGGTGACAAAGACAATTGCGCATATAGCAATTACGGCCATTCCGAGTTTCTGCCCGAATGTTGTCAGTCTTTTCTGAAGCGGGGTTTTGACCTCTTCTTCTTCCTGAAGCAGAGCAGCTATCTTGCCGAGTTCAGTATCCATACCCGTTGAGACGACCATGCCCGTACCCCGGCCGTACGATACAGTAGTGCCCTTATAAACCATATTCCTCCTGTCACCAAGGGGTAAGGCCGCGTCTTGCAGAGCATCAGTAAACTTGTCAACAGAAACAGACTCGCCGGTCAATGCCGCCTCTTCGATCTTTAACTGGGCAGCCTCCATCAGCCTCATGTCAGCAGGAACTATCCTTCCTGCCTCAAGCATCACAAGATCGCCCGGCACAAGTTCGGATGCGGGGATGCTGGAAGGCGTCCCGTCCCTCATGACAACAGCAGTAGGCGACGCCATGCTTTTTAATGCCTGCATGGCCCTCTCAGCGCGGTACTCTTGTATGAAGCCTATGATCGCATTGATGACTACAATAACGATTATCGCCAGAGTATCAGCCAATTCGCCGATAAAACCGGAGACGATTGCGGCGGCTACAAGCACCATGATCATGAAGTCCTTGAACTGGTCAAGGAACATCATAACCGGGGTTCTCTTCTTCTTTTCAACTAATTCATTACGTCCGTATTCATTCAGCCGCTTAGCGGCATCAGCGGAAGAGATGCCCCGCAATGATGATTTAAGTTCTTCAATGACATTAGTTATGTCTCTCTGGTGCCAGTGCATAGACCTCCGTTATTAGAGTTGCAGGATTCACTATAAATGAAACAAATCAACTCATATCTGAACCAGGATTTTTTTAATTAGAGTCTGTTTGTAAAGTCATCCATGTCATGGGGAGCTTGTCGAACCATGACATGAAATCAAGAAGTTACAGTACCCTTCGGCAGGCTCAGGGTGACAAAAAAACAATTTATCAACAGACACTAATTATTTCTTAAAGACACCGAACAGCTTATCAAGCCCTGTCTTCTCAAGTTTTGATACAGCCTCAAGCTCTCCTGCATCAAGCCAGATGCCGTCGCATTCTGAGCATTTGTCCACTTTGATCTCTTTGTAGTCTATCTCTATCAATTCCATTCCGCACTTCGGGCATCTCATATTATGAAGCTCTTTCAGTCTCTTCTTCTCTTCAGATTTAAGGTGCTTGTGTTTCTCTTCCTCGATCTTCTTCTTCTTTTCAAACTCCACCCTTGCGATAAATTCTGCTTCTCTTTCACTCGGCCTCATCAGTGTTACCTCCTTTTTTGTTTTAAATTAAAAAGACCTTTACCGCAACAATCTTTATTATCATCGCGGTAAAGGTCTTGCTTGTTAGTTTTACCTAACCAGCGGTACCGGTCCCGCACGAGGCGGGACGTGTTGACGATAGCCGCTGACTCAGCTACTCCCCTTTACGTGTCTATTTATAGCTAAAACATGGAGCATATGTCAACATTTTTTTAGGATGTCAAAATATTATATATTTCCTGATACCGTCCGGCAGCCTTCTCAACAATATAATCAGGAAGCAGAGGCCCCGGATAAGTCTTGTCCCAGTCAAGAGTGAGGAGGTAGTCACGCACGATCTGTTTGTCATAACTGTCCTGCCCCCTGCCCGGCGCGTAATTCTCCATTGACCAGAAGCGCGATGAATCAGGTGTAAGGAGTTCATCAATTAAAATAATCTCACCGTCATGCACGCCGAATTCCATCTTTGTATCCGCAATTATTATCTTCTTCTCCTCAGCCAAAACCCTTGCCTTTGAATAAATTTTGATGCTTGTATCTCTGAGCCTCTCCGCTGTTTCAACGCCTACAATATTCTTCATCTCATTGAACGAGATATTAATATCGTGCCCCTCTTCCGCCTTTGTGCTTGGAGTGAAGATCGGTTCATCAAGTCTTGCGGACTCTGTAAGCCCCTCTCTAAGTTTTATCCCGCATACAGTTCCGTTCTTTTTATACTCCTGCCATCCTGAACCTGACAGATATCCCCGCACAATACATTCAACAGGCATGGGTTTCGCTTTTTTGACCAACATGCTCCTGCCTTCGAGCATATCCGCGTACTTCTGAAGAGCAGACGGGAAATCTTTCACTTCAGAAGCGATAATATGATTCTTGATAATATCCTCCATCTGCTTGAACCAGTATCTTGAAATCTGCGTAAGTATCCTTCCCTTCCCCGGTATGCCGTTTGGTAGGATTACGTCAAACGCTGAGATCCTGTCAGATACCACAAGGAGCAGATGCTCTCCAAGGTCATAAATATCCCTCACCTTCCCCCGTCTCGGGGTTCCGATATCATGCATCTCAGTCTCAATAACCACTTTCTCCATTTACTGCCCTCCTATTTATTACATATGAAACGCTTGAATATATCAGATACTATACACATTTAAAAAAAGCTTTGCCATGCCTGATTTTGAACGCCTTATTTAATTTTTAAATACCCTCTTAAGCCGTTTGACACCCCTCTCATGCCTGTGCTAAAGTTTTACTCCATAGCTGTTCATTTCCGCATAATTAACTGCTGACAATTAAGGAGGATTTAACCATGCCGTTTGATGCGACGAAGTTAGCCGACTGGCAGATTTCTGAAGAAGCTGAAAAAAATATGCCCACACCTGAAGAGTGGCGCGAGAAATTGGGTCTGCACAAGGACGAGATGCTGCCCATGGGCCGCCTCTCCAAGATCGACTTTCTCAAGGTCAACGAACGTCTCAAAAATAAACCCGACGGCAAGTACATCGAGGTGACGGCCATTACCCCTACCCCGCTGGGCGAAGGCAAAAGCACCACATCATGCGGCTTGATGGAAGGCTTGGGTAAAAGAGGAGTAAACGTTGGAGGGGCACTGCGTCAGCCTTCAGGCGGTCCCACCATGAATGTGAAGGGCACCGCAGCAGGCGGCGGCAACTCTTTGCTGATCCCCATGACCGAGTTTTCACTTGGACTCACCGGCGATATCAATGACATCATGAACGCGCACAACCTTGCTATGGTGGCTATGACCTCCCGTATGCAGCACGAGCGCAACTATAATGACGAGCAATTAGAGCGTCTTACGAAGATGAGGCGTCTCAACATTGACCCTACACGCGTGGAGATGGGATGGATCATAGACTTCTGCGCCCAGAGCCTTCGCAACATCATCATCGGCATCGGCGGACGGACGGACGGCTTCATGATGCAGTCCAAGTTCGGTATCGCTGTGGGATCTGAGTGCATGGCCATCCTGTCCATAGCCAAAGACCTTGCTGACCTGAAACAGCGCCTGAACAATATCACCGTTGCCTTCGACAAAAGCGGCAAACCGGTCACTACAGGTGATCTGGAAGTCGGCAATGCCATGGCCGCCTTCATGCGCAATACCATAAACCCGACACTTATGTGCACGGCTGAATACAACCCCTGCCTAGTACATGCAGGTCCTTTTGCCAATATAGCCGTAGGCCAGTCATCAATTATCGCCGACAGAGTCGGCCTGAAGCTGTTCGACTATCATGTGACCGAGTCCGGCTTTGCAGCGGACATCGGCTTTGAAAAGTTCTGGAACGTCAAGTCCCGTTTCAGCGGTCTTAAACCGCATGTTTCCGTGCTCACCACCACGGTCCGCGCCCTGAAGATGCATGGCGGCGGCCCGAAGGTTGTGGCCGGCAAGCCGCTCCCTGAAGAGTACACCAAAGAGAATGTTGGCCTGGTTGAAAAGGGCTGCGCCAACATGGTCCATATGATCAATGTTATCCGCAAGTCCGGCATTAACCCGGTGGTTTGCATAAACCGGTTTTACACCGATACGAATGCCGAAGTGGCCGCAGTAAAGAAGGCCGCCGAAGCAGCAGGCGCCCGCTGCGCGGAATCCCAACACTGGCTCAAAGGCGGCGAGGGAGCCCTGGAACTTGCCGATGCGGTCATTGATGCCTGCAATGAGAAGAACGACTTCAAATTCCTCTATCCGTTAGAGATGAAGCTGCGTGACAGAGTCTCGAAGATCGCCAAAGAAGTTTACGGGGCGGACGGCGTTTCCTGGCTGCCTGAAGCTGAGGCCAAGGCCAAGATGCTGGAAGACGATCCACAGTATGCTGACTACGCCACCATGATGGTCAAGACCCATCTGAGCCTTTCTCATGATCCGGCTGTCAAGGGCGTACCCAAGGGCTGGACACTGCCCATCAGAGATGTATTGATCTACTCCGGCGCAAAATTCCTCTGCCCTTGCGCAGGAACGATCAGCCTCATGCCCGGCACAAGCTCGAACCCCGCATACAGAAGGGTAGATGTTGACGTCAATACAGGCAAGGTCTCAGGGTTGTTTTAAATTAATAAGAAAGATATATAAGCTTGGAACAACCCCTTCGGATTGTCTGAAGGGGTTGTTCAGTTATTAAAGATTCGCTTTAGAAATTAAACTATAACACCATACTGATTAAGGATAAATTCCTGCTTGTACGGAGCTCTGCTTGAGAATAAAGAATCTCCCAAACATTCTTACATTAACGAGAATACTTCTGCTCCCATTCTTCGTGGCCGCATTTATCTACAGCAGATACGGCTATGCCCTTGCCATATTTATAGCGGGAGGCGTCACAGATATATTAGACGGACTTGCGGCGAGGCTTACAAACCAGACAACCGCCCTTGGAAGCGTGCTGGATCCGATTGCGGACAAATTCACCCTTGTCACATCTTTTGTCTTAATGAGCATATACGGCATCATCCCGGCATGGATAACTATCGTCGTTATCAGCAGGGACTTGATAGTAATAACCGGCTGCCTGATCCTCTATGTTCTGGGGCATAGCCCGAAGATCGAGCCTACCATCTTCGGAAAGGCTTCAAACGCCGCTCAGTTCTTACTGATCGGAATTGCTCTTATCGCAATAAATATTAAGAATGAATTTATTATTCCGATGCCGCTATATATGCTGACCGCATTTCTCTGCGCTGTATCAGGGCTTCAGTATGTATTCAGGGGCATGAAGCTCGCCCATTCGGAAAACGCTTAAAAAATATATGAACGCCACTATCAACCAGATAGCTGAAAACAGCATAGCTCATGAAGCAGGGCTTCAAAAAGGCGACGTCATCGTTGAGATGAACGGTAACCCTGTCAGGGATGTTATTGATTACATGTACTATCTGAAAGACAATGCCCTCAATTTCAAAATACAGCGCGAAGGTGAGGTGCATACCATAAAGATAAAGAGAAACCCGAGGGAGCGTACCGATCTTGGAATTAAGATCAAACCCTTTAGAGTCAAGTCCTGCAAGAACAAGTGCGTCTTCTGTTTTGTGAAGCAGCTTCCTCAAAAGATGCGCAAGACGCTCTACTTAAGAGATGATGATTACCGCTCCTCTTTCCTGTACGGCAATTATATTACACTCACAAACCTTTCATCAGACGATAAAAAACGCATCTTTGAGCAGAGACTCAGCCCGCTCTATATCTCAGTGCATACGACCAATGACAGCTTGAGAAGGAAGATGTTAGGCAACCCAAAGGCCCCTGATATTTTGAAAGAGATTTCCGGGTTTGCATCAAAAAAAATCAGGCTTCACACGCAGATAGTAATATGTCCGGGTTTAAATGACGGAGAGGAGCTTTCCAGAACCATTAAAGACCTTGAGAAGTTCTATCCGTACATTTCATCCATCGCTGTCGTGCCTGTAGGTCTGACAAAATACAGAAAGGGCAGCGTTAAGCCGGTTGAAAAAAGCGACGCTGTAAAGATCATTGACGAGATGCACAAAATCCAGGGCAGGCTAAAGCGGAGGCACGGCGATCCGCTGGTTTATCTTGCTGATGAGTTTTACATAAAGGCCGGGCTCCCCTTCCCTCCGCTCAAGACATACGGGGACCTGCCTCAGATAGAGAACGGCGTTGGGCTTACACCTCTTTTTATTAATCAGGCAAAGAAGCTCAAGCTTCCAGGAAAAATTGATCCACCCTCTACAGTGGCAACATTTACAGGAACATCATTCATGCCGTTTCTGAAAGAGTTTGTTGAAAGGCTGAATAAGATAGAAGGGTTGACAGTAGACCTTTTTGAGGTTGAGAACAGGTTTTTCGGCCAGACCGTAACTGTAGCCGGACTGCTTACCGGAAAGGATATTTTGAAAACGATCGTGGGCAGGTCCAAGGCTGAATGCCTGCTTGTGCCTGATGTTGCTTTAAGGGAGAGCTCAAATTTATTTCTTGATAATGTCACTCTTCAGGATATTGAAGAGAGTGTAGGCATGAAGGTGGTGCCGGTTGAATCAACCCCTGAAGGCCTGCTGAAAGGAGCGACGCATGGATGTAAGTGGCAAGACTAAAATAGCAGGCTTATTCGGTTTCCCTGTGGAGCATACCCTGTCGCCTGCCATGCATAATGCCGCGTTCAAGTCCCTCGGCCTTGATATTTGTTATTTCCCCTTCAAGGTCGCTCCTGAAGAACTGCCAAATGCTGTCCGCGCTGTAAGGGCCTTGAACCTTATAGGCGTAAACATAACCGTCCCTCATAAGGAAAAAGTCATACTGCTTCTTGACAAGGTGCATGAAGAGGCGTCATTCATCGGCGCTGTTAATACTATTGTTAATAATGATAGTGTATTGACAGGGCATAACACTGACGGCAGAGGCTTTATCAGCTCTCTGACAGAAAAAGGCGTGCTGATTGACAATAAAGAGATACTGGTAATCGGCGCAGGCGGAGCATCAAGGGCGATAAGTTATTATCTGAGTGAAAAGGCATCAAGGCTGTCTATGTATGATGTTGACAAGCCAAAGGCAAAAGCCCTGGCGGGCGACCTTAATAAGATACGGGGCAATGTCTTTCTGCTGGATAAATTAGAAAATCCGGGCAAGCCTGACATTATAATCAATGCAACCCCTCTTGGACTCAGGCAGGATGACCCTCTGCCGTTAAATCCTGATTTCATCACGCCAGATACAGTTGTATGCGACCTAATTTATAAAAAGACAAAACTCCTGCAAGAGGCTGAAAATAGAGGCGCGATAACACTTGACGGTTTAGGCATGCTTCTATGGCAAGGGGTACTGGCGTTTGAGCTATGGACAGGTATCAAGCCCCCGGTTGACCTGATGCGTCAGGCTCTCATCTCAAAGATCGGATAAACTTCCTCAATTATTTTAGATGCAATCTCGCTAAAAAAATACTATACTAATCGTAACAAGCAAATAACACTCACTAAGGAGGTATTAGAATGAAGAAATATTTTGCCGTATCAGTTCTTTCAGTCTTTGCATTTATCTTTATTATTTCCGGAAAAGCCATGTCAGCCCAGACAATTGCGGCAAGCAAGGCCAGCGCCCCGCCTGTGATAGACGGTTCAGCTTCAGACAGCGCATGGAAGTCCGCCAGCGCCATTACAGTTAAGGACGTAAGAACAGGCGGTGACATAACATTGAAGGCCCTTTACACCGATGATCAGATTTACTTCCTCATAACATACCCTGACAAGACCGAAGACAGGCTGCACAAGCCGTGGGTCTGGGACAAGGCGCTTAAGGCATACTCATTAGGGCCTCAGAGGGAAGATACCTTCAACTTCAATTGGAATATGGAGGCTAAAGAGGTGGACCTCTCGGAGTTCTCGGATGATACTTACACCTCAGATGTATGGTATTGGAAGGCCAACCGTTCAGATCCAGCAGGCTATGCAGATGACAAGATACACAGGCTCTCCTCAACAGACGGCAAGAAATCTCAGGAGGTAACGAGCAAGAGCAATAAAAAGCGCTACCTGACGCGCGAAGGCGACGAAGGCGATGCGTCAGAGAAGAAACGGCTTATGACGGATTACGCGGGCGATGTAGCAGACCAGCATATCTCAGTTACGCCCACGGGGAGCCGTGCTGATATCAAGGCAAAAGGGATATGGAAAGCAGGCCTCTGGACTATCGAGTTTGCAAGAAAGCTTAACACCGGGCACACTGATGATATCCAGTTTTCCCCTTCATCCGGCAAAAAGTACCTTTTCGGAGTGGCAATCCCCGGCCTGTACGGTGAACCAATTGATAAAACAGCGCCTCACTGGTACGGGCAGGGAAGAATTTCAGAGAATCTCTACCTCGTATTTAAATAAAAACAGCTATGAGGTTTCAATCGTTATCAATCCGCAAGATACGCTATATAGGATTCGGGATACTGGTCGGCATTATCGCCCTGATCAGTATCCTGTGGATCTCTCACATCTCTTATATTGAAGGCCAGCTTAATACGATCGAGACTCGCAGGGCGCAGCTCCAGAATATTGATACGCTTTTGACGGACTTTATAGAGCTCCGCAGAGCGCTCTCCACTTTCGTAATAGAAGAGAAGACCGATATAACCCCCCTTATACAGAACATCAACGTCCTGCTCGATAATTCAGAAAAGCTGACCCCTTCTATTGAGCCTGAAGAAAACTCGGAATTGATGCAAACTTTCACGAAGAAGTTAAAAGAGTACAAGGTCGGGATGATGGCCTACCATCAGGAGATTCTTATACGGAAGACCGGCGAAGGCGCCCGCTCATGGGAGAGGACGCTTATTGATATTGAGAATGATGCCAATACAACAATCAGCACGCTGAAGAACAACTACCGTAACAGCATAAGCCTGCTGCAGACAGCGATATTAAAACAGGGCAAGGCAGCCATGACGCTGAGCATAATCATAGGCATTGCAGGTGTCCTGTCAGGAATTGCTGTTGCTTTCCTGCTTCAGAGAACCCTTACAAAACCGATAAAGGATCTCGTTGTAGTTTCAAGAGAAGTGGCAGCCGGCGACCTCAGGCAGGATATTGACGAGTCAAGCGACCCTGAAATGGGGCCGCTCATAGCGAGCATTTCTACCATGGTCAAGAACCTCCGGCAGCTTGTAAGGGGTATCCGCAAGGCCTCTGTTGATATTAAAACCTCCGCAAGCGAACTGGAGCGGAACACCGTAGAGATATCCGAAGGCGCGCGGCATCAGAGCGGCAATATTGACATAGTAACATTGTCAGTCAGTGAGATGGATGAAGTGCTCCATTCAATAAACTCTAAGGTAAAAAAACTGACTATCTCTTTGGAAGGCTCAACATCCTCCACTCATGAGATGGCAGCGTCAATCAAGGAGATATCAGATTTTATTGAAAAGATGTTCGATGAAGTAGCGCGAATGACCTCGTCACTGATACAGATAAACGCAAACATGGGCAATACTCTTGATTTTCTTAACTCGCTGTCTTCATCATCCCAGCAGGCAAATGTCGGCACAAGGGACCTTAACAATTCCATTACAGATGTCGGGGCCCGCGCCAAGGAATCTAAAAAATTTGCCGAAGAGGTTTCCATGAAAGCAAAAGATGCCGGCACTTCAACCCTGAAAAAGATGATTGAGATAAACAGAAAGAATAAATTACTTGTAGATAATTACAGCCGGGTCATTCAGTCTCTGGGCACAAAGTCTTCCAGCGTAGGGCAGATACTCGACGTCATACGTGATCTGGCAGACCGGACAAACCTCCTCTCCATCAACGCGGCCATCATATCATCTCAGGCAGGCGAGCACGGACAGAGCTTTGCCGTTATAGCCGATGAAGTGAGAACGCTCTCAACCAACACAACCGAGCATGTGAAACAGATAGAGAGTGTAATACAGGCGGTGCAGAGTGAGGTACAAGAGGCAATAACCATGGTGAATGATATTGTGATCGGCGCTGATCAAAGCATTGAGTCCGCAATGCGAGCGGACAATGTTCTTAAGGAGATTGAGGCCATATCTTCCCGTTCCGCGCAAATGGCGGGCAATATCTCAGAAGCCGTGGAAAAACAAGTATCGTGGTGCGCTGAGATTTCGAACATCGTATTAAAAAATACCGAGCAGGTTATCAGTATAAATAAAGGAGCGGATGAACAGAAAAAAGGAAGCGATCTGATAATAAAGTCTGTGGAGGAAATAAAGGACATAGCCGATAAATTAAAGCACAGCATGATGGAACAGTCAAAAGGGAGCGAGATCATTTCCAAGACTATCAGCGATACGCACAACTTCTCAGAAAATATAATGTCCGCAGTTGAGAATCTGAGCGAGGCAATAAGCCATGTCGTCAGTTCCTTAAAGAATATCAACGAGGTTGCAGATACAAATCTGCATACCATGAATAATCACGACAAGATGGCAAAACACCTTGTGGAGCTTGAAAAGAGGCTATCATCCGAGATGGAACAATTCAAGCTCCCTGCTCAGGGTGATTTCAAATGAAGATAGCAATAACAGGAAAAGGCGGAGTAGGCAAGACAACATTATCCGCCCTGCTAAGTTATCTCTATTCTTTGGAAGGTAAAAAAGTCATAGCAGTGGATGCAGACCCTGACGCAAACCTTGCCGCTGCTTTAGGCATATCAAAAGAGAAACTCGAAAAGTTACGGCCGATAGCTGAGATCCCTGAATTGATAGAGGAGAGAACAGGCGCAAAGGCAGGCTCCATCGGCGGAATCTTCAAACTCAACCCCAAAGTTGATGACATTCCCGATGAATTCGGGTGCAGGATTGACGGCATCACGCTTCTTATAATGGGCAAATCAAAGACCGCTTCATCAGGATGTTACTGCCCGGAAAATGCGCTTCTGAGAAGGCTGTTAAAACATCTAATCGTTGAGAGAGAAGAGGTTGTGATCGTAGATATGGAGGCGGGCATAGAGCACCTTACAAGGGGGACTACGGAAGGCGTTGATGCCTTTATAATCGTTGTGGAGCCCGGACAGAGGAGCATTCAGACAGCACTTACAGTGAAAGAGCTTGCGAAGGGTCTTGGGGTAAAGAAGGTCCTCGCCTCTGCAAATAAGATACGAAATGATGAGGATATACTCTTTATAAAAAAAGCCCTCGGCGATATTGATTTCATAGGCGCAATGAGCTTCAATAATGAGATCATGGAAGCTGACATTAAGGGGCTGCCATCTTACGCTGCATCCCTAAAAGCAGTTGATGAGGCAAAAGAGATTAAGAGAAGGCTGGAGGAGATTATTTGAAGAAGAGCCTCAGGGAGTCCTTATTAGCTAAAAGGGACAATATCACTGGTGAGGATAAGAAAGCAAAAGACAGCGTCATCAGAAAGAGGCTATTCTCTCTTGAATATTTCAAAGATGCAAAGACTATATTATTCTACGCATCATTCCGCTCTGAGGTAGACACGCTGAAGGCGATACAAAATACTCTCAAGCTCAAAAAGAGAGTTGCCCTGCCTGTGGTTGATACTGAACACAAACAACTGAAGCTATATGAAGTTCATGACATCTCAGAACTCTCGACGGGATACATGGGCATCCCTGAGCCTGTTCCTTCAAGGACACGGAGCATGGGTTTGAATGAGATTGATATAGAGATAATTCCCGGCATCGGCTTTGACCTTAAGGGCAACCGCCTCGGATACGGCGCAGGCTATTACGACAAACTACTCAGCCACAAGTCAAAAAGACTCTCAAAAACCAAAGGCCGCATAACAACCATCGCCCTTGCCTTTGAAGAGCAGATAGCAGAGAAGATACCATCAGAACCGCATGACATAAGAGTTGATCTGATCGTCACCGATAAACGAGTTATTAACTGTAAGGAATGAAATCGTGGTTTTCTCAACCATTATCCGAAAAAACTAATTCTTTGGACATGTCATCAAAGAAATATCATATCGCGCTTTTGCTAATCGTATTGGCTTTTTGGACTTGGTCAGGAATTAAGCCTCTTGACACCCGCCTTACATGGGTTTTGGAAACCATGCCATTCATGATCGTCCTGCCGATTTTGCTATTTACGTATAAGAGATTTCCGCTGAGCAATTTAACCTATACCCTCATCGCAATTCATGCCATGATACTTATGTTGGGCGCCCATTATTCATATGCCAAGGTGCCGCTTGGCTTCTGGATGGAAGATTGGTTCGGCTGGACACGTAATAATTACGATAAGATCGGTCACTTCATGCAGGGGTTTTGTCCGGCAATATATACGCGGGAAATTATAGCGCGCACCTCGCCGCTCAGACGAGGCAAGTGGCTGGGCTTTTTAGCCATAGCAGTGCCTCTCGCTTTTTCAGCAGTATACGAAATTATTGAATGGATGGCTTCCCTTTCCAACCCGACTGATACAGAAGCATTTCTTGGGACGCAGGGTTACATCTGGGACACTCAGACCGATATGTTTTTGTGTCTCATTGGCTCGATCGTTGCGGTCGTTATGTTTACTAAAGTGCATGATAAACATCTCACGGAACAAGATACTCGCTGATGTGCTGTTCAGCTTTTCCCCTTGACTGTGTGAATAAAGACAATTACAATTATTCATAACCATAATAAAAAACCAGTTCAACCTATTAAACAAGGAGGGACCTGATGAGCAAAGGAAAAGACAAGCACGAGAAAAAGGGTTAAGTTGCAACAGCAATTGTATTTATAAAAACCATCATTTACTTGCCTGAGAAAGTCATCACTGATGTTTTCTTGCTTCGCGGCAGATCAACTGCCGCATAAAGTTCGAAAGAATATAAATTATGGTCGGCATTATTATAGAAGCTGCTCTGCTCTGGTTAATTCTCTTCATTGTTGCAAGGCATGAGGCAGAATTAGATTTTATTTATATTTTATACGTCGTAATGGCAATTTCAATTGGTTCATGTATCATGGAATGGTTACTTTTCCCATATGTTTCCTATTTTGTATTAATACTTACAATTACATTTTCCATGATTGTGTTAATGCGATTCTGCTACATTTCATTGGGTAAAGCCCTTATTGTTACGGCATGTTATATAGTTGCAAAGGTTGCAATAGAAATAGGACTTCAAAGAATGTTTTCCATTGTATAGGTAGCCGCTTATGAAAATAGACTTCATGAGCTATACGTTTTTATCCTCATCTTCTTCCTCATCTTTAAAATGCGTCTTCATCCGCACTCTGAGCCGTAAGTACCCGATTACGGTAAGCACTGCGGCAAATACAAACAATATCCAGACAAGATTATCACTAAAGAAATAGAACCACGTATATCTTTTCTTGAGATGCCTGTGCCACTCAAGTTCAAGAGCGCTCAGGGAAAGAGGCAGGTTGTTGGATATCGCCATGTTGATATCATCTCCGTCATGCAAGCTTTTAAGAATAAGCAGGATCTTATCAGAACCGTATTCCTCTTCTATATATTCGACAAAACTTTTGCTCTCTTCATAGGCAAGAATGAGTTTGTTCTGCTCTGCAGGGAAATTAAAAGCAAGACTATTAAGAGACAAATACTTGCCTGAAATCACAGCCTCTTTTAATAACTTCTTCCCGTCAAAATTTAATATATCGGCAATTCCTCCGCTTGCCCACTGTGAAACTCCTTCATCCAGCCATTTCGGCAAATTATCAGACTGAATATAGTTGTGCAGGAGAAGGTGGCAGAGTTCATGGGTTAAGGTCAATTCAAGATCAAACGGCGTCTTTAACATCTTAGAATAATCAATGTAAATATGATTGTCCCTTGGAACAGCAAATGCCGTAACAAGTTTATTTCCTCCGACCATTCTGCTAAAGAAAGAATCCGTATGGATCAGGATAATGACCGGCTTGAGGTCAAGTTCAAGATGCATCTTCTTTTCAAGCGCAACTTTTGCTCGGATGTAAGTATCCGCAACGTCAGGCGCTGCTTTCTTTAAGGCTGTCTCATATCTTATCGCTACATCTCTGCTTTCAAATGTCTCAAGCGTAAGAGTCTCGCCGTAGGCGTCTTGACAGAGGAGCATTAAGAGGAGGAGATATAAGAAATGTTTAAACATAAGACATTATAACCGATAAACCGGCATCCATTTTGACACCTTGCGTATTCAAATGTTAGAATTTTTACTCGGTTTCCATAAAAAAACATCTATCTTAGGAGGTCTTTGTGGGTTACAGAGAATACAATGATCGTATCGGAGGCATTAACCACTGGCTCTTTGCGCAGGATGATTTCAAACATCTTATTTCACGCTCATTCCGTGGAGAAGAATATTCCAATGTCATCAACGGCTCAGGAGTTGTCAAAGGAGAGCAGAAGTTCCCAAAAGGATATCAGGATGTCATTATCCCGGAACTGAAGCGCAGGTCTGATTTCCTCAGCGAGATACCGGCTCTTAAGGATGTTAAGCCGGCTGACTCAAAAGTCCTGACCGTTCTGGTCGGCGATAAAGATGACCCTAAGGTCGCCGCATCAAGAAGCTATGTCGGGATGAAATCTGCCACAACAAAGATGTCAGGCCTCTCAAGTATGCTCGAAGAATTCCCTTCCACTGTCACCACTTCTGAAATGTACAAAAAGCTTGAGCAGTGGAACAATGATAACTCCATCTCCATCTTGATGTTCCAGCTTCCCTTCGGCGGCAAAGCCGGAGAGACAATTGACACGACCGCTCTTTGTAACCGCATAAATATCGCCAAAGACGGAGACGGGCTTAATCAGGTCACGCTGGGGCTTATGTCTCTTGGCGCGGAACGTTATTATGACTGCTGTACCCCAAGAGGCATGATAGACCTCGCAAGTGTTTATCTCGTCAGAAATAAAGGCGCAAAGCTCCGGCCTGACGGCATAGCCAGCTTCGCGGGACTTGAGGTCATTGTCGCGGGCAGAAGCAATATCGTTGGAGAGCCTCTCTTTAATCTGCTGAAGCAGTTTGACGCCACAGCGCTGGGACCATTGCATACAAAGACCGGCTCAGGCGGTTCTTCTGATAAGGAGACGCAGCGCAGAATATATATTGAACTCTCAAAACGCGCTGATATAATTTTCGGCTGCATGGGATTTCACCCTTACAAGGTTCATGCGGATACGGAATACTTTTTCACCCCGGAGATGGTTAAGCAGGGATGCCTGATAATAGACGCTTCCACATCATTCAGAAAGGACGGCAAATCACCTTACGGAGATGTTGACCCGTCCGCCCGTGCAAAGGCCGCTGCATTTACTCTCGAGACAGGCGGGGTCGGTCCTGCTACAGTCACCAAGCTCGTGCATCAGGGTTGGCTCGGCATGCTGTACCAGAACATCGGCAAGGTAAGAAAAGCAGTTGAGGATAATAAACCAATCGTCACAAAGACCTTTGCAAAGCTTCTCGCATCTTACGCGGGCGCAAGCGAATCCGATGCCGCAGGAAATGCAGAAAAACTCTTTAACAGGGCGATAAACCCGGACAGCCATCCTGTTCATGCTGTTGACGCGCTGGAAGCCATACTGCCGGAGTTGATGAAGAAATAATGAATAGAAAGAAGATTGAAAAAGGCGTGAAGCTCATCCTTGAGGGGATTGGCGAAGACCCTGAAAGGCCGGGGTTAAAAGAGACTCCCGAAAGAGTGGGAAAGCTCTACGAAGAGATATTTGCCGGACTCTCAACGCCTTTTGAAGAGATACTGAAACCCATTGAGGGAGAGAGCCATGATGAGCTTGTGCTTCTTAAAGACATCCCCTTTTATTCTGTATGTGAGCACCATCTCCTTCCTTTTATAGGGAAGGCGCATGTTGCTTATATACCGTCAGGGGGAAAGATCGTCGGCCTAAGCGAACTGGCAAAAGCGGTTGAGCTCTTTGCAAAAAGACCAACTGTGCAGGAGAGGCTGACGACTCAGCTGGCTGACCTGATAATGCAGAAACTGAAACCCAAGGGCGCGATGGTAATAATTGACGCAGAGCACCTCTGCCTTTCCATGAGAGGGCTTAAGAAGTCGGGCGCGAGCACAGTCACGTCAGCTGTCAGGGGTATATTCAGGACAAAGGAATCTACAAGAATGGAGCTCCTTGAGCTTATCAAGCAAAACGATTAAACTGTCCCATATTTCAGATATAAGGAGTAAAAAATGATAATCACTAAAAAACGCGACTTCAAGGCTTTGCTGGAAAATATCGCAGACTACAAAAGTTTCTTTCTCGTCGGCTGTTCCGAGTGCGCTTCACTCTGCGGCACAGGCGGAAAACCTGAACTTGCGGCGCTTAAAACAGCGCTCGAAGCAGAGGGAAAGACCGTCACCGGAACCATGCTTCCGAAAACAGGATGTCAGACATTAGGCACTAAGATAGAGTTGAAGAAAGATAAAGACGCATGCGCCGCGGCTGACGCCATAATCGTCATGTCCTGCGGAGCGGGCACACAGTCCGCTGTTGAGATATTCCCTGACAAGCCTGTATTCCCGTCCAATGATACGCTCTTTTTAGGCAATATGACAAGGTTTCAGATGTTTGATGAAAGATGTTCACTATGCGGCGAGTGCATACTTGATAAGACAGGCGGCATCTGCCCTGTTACCGCATGTCCAAAGGGGCTTCTGAACGGCCCTTGCGGCGGGACGAATGAAGGCAAATGCGAAGTCAGCCCTGACATAGAGTGCGCTTGGGTAAGGATATACAACAGGATGAAGAAGATCAACCGGCTTGAAGATTTCAAAAAGACGCTCAGCCCGAAAAACTGGTCTGCGAGCAGAAAACCTGCTACCCTTAATACTCGTGAGAAAGAGGAGGTAAAAAAGTGAGCTTTAGAGACGCCCTTAATTCAGGAAAATTTGTTGTAACAGCAGAAGTAGGCCCTCCAAAGGGCACTGATATAAAAAAGATACTCCATGAATCAGAGTTGCTCAAAGGAAAGGTTGACGCCCTGAATGTAACGGATAATCAGTCCGCTGTCATGCGCATCAGCTCTGTTTCATTCTGTAAGCTTCTTCTCGAAATGGGGCACGAGCCGATCCTCCAGATGACATGCCGCGACAGAAACCGCATCGGGCTTCAGTCAGACCTGTTAGGCGCAAGCATTCTCGGAATAAAGAATGTCCTCTGCATGACCGGCGACCATCCAAACGCGGGCGACCATAAAGAGGCAAAGCCTGTCTATGACATCGAATCTGTCCAGCTTCTTAAAGTTGTTGCGGGACTTAATGCGGGCAAAGATATGATGGGCAATGAACTGAAAGGCGCGACTGATTTTTATCAGGGCGCTGTTGTCACCCCTGAGTCCAACCCGATCGAGCCTCAGCTCATGAAGTTTGAAAAGAAGATAGAGGCAGGAGCTAACTTCTTCCAGACACAGGCGATATATGACATTGACAAATTCAAGAATTTCATGAGTTACGCAAGAAAGTTCCCTGTGAAGATACTTGCGGGATTAGTCCTTCTGAAGAGCGCGGGCATGGCAAACTTCATGAACAAGTTTGTCCCCGGAATTACTGTTCCTCAGAATCTGATTGATGAATTGAAGGAAGCAGGCAAGGAAAAAGCGATGGATGCTGGCATCGGCATAATGGCAAGGCATATCAAACAGCTTAAGGATGAGAAGATATGCGACGGTGTTCACATCATGGCGATAGGCGCGGAAGACAAAGTGCCTGAGATAATGGAGAGAGCCGGGCTTTTGTAAAAAATCGATTAAAGACGTGAACAAGCAGATGAGCACATATTTATAATCTGTGTTCATCTGCATTTTATTATGATCAACTTCTGGCAGCATATACCTGAACATATCAATCCTGAGATTATACACTTCGGGAATTTCCAAATCCGTTACTACGGGTTAATGTACGTTGTTGCTTTCACCGTTGCATATCTTCTGGTTGCATACAGAATAAAGAGCGAGCGTCTCGATTTCTCAAAGGATGTTATTCAGGATTGTTTTGTCTGGATAATACTTGGGCTGATGATCGGCGCCAGGATAGGCTATGTGATTTTTTATAACGCGGGCTACTATCTTTCAAACCCGCTGGAGATATTTCTGCCATTCAGCTTCAGCGGCGGGTTCCATTTTACAGGGCTTGCGGGGATGTCATATCACGGCGGACTGATCGGTATTATCGTTGCCTCCACCATCTTCTGCATTAAAAAGAAGATGGATTTCTGGCGGCTTGCCGACCTTCTCATCCCGGCGATACCTCTTGGATATACCTTCGGCAGGATAGGGAATTTTATTAATGGAGAATTGTACGGGCGCGTTACGGAAAAGCCGTGGGGGATGTACTTTCCTCTTGACCCGGATAATCTGCTGAGACATCCATCACAGCTTTATGAAGCATTTTTTGAGGGCGTTATGCTCTTTTTAATTCTATGGAGCATTCGCAAGAAAAATGTATTTAAAGGCTTCTTTCTCTCAGCGTATCTTATCGGTTACGGGTCAGTAAGGTTTTTCATTGAATTTACACGAGAGCCCGATTCACAGCTTGGGTTCATCGCCGGTTCGCTGACTATGGGGCAGATACTCTGCATAATTATGATAGTTTCAGGCATAGGCATCTTTTATATAAGAAAGAAATAGCGTGTGTTATAATTTACAACTAAATAATGTCTGTTTATAAAGTGCCTTTTTGATTTTTGTCATGCCCGAAGTCTGTAATCGGGCATCCAGAACTTATTGAAAAAACTGGATTCCCGTTTTCACGAGAATGACGACTTTTTAGCTGCACTGAAGCTTATATAAAGACTAAAAACAATCGGAGAATAATATGCAATCAAAAAAAGGCGACAAAGTTAAAGTACATTACACATTAAAACTCAATGGAAGCGAGATAGTCGAGTCATCAAAAGATTCCTTGCCTCTCTCTTTTACCATCGGTGAAGGGCAGATGATACCGGGGTTTGAGAATGGAGTTATCGGCATGGAGCCCGGCGAAACAAAGACCATCCATATACCCTGCACCGAAGGATACGGCGTCCGGGATGAAAAGCTTATCTTTACGTTCGACAAGAACAGAGCGCCCGCGGAATTTGACCCGCAGATCGGCCAGACTATAAAGATGCACAGGCCTGACGGTAAGTCATTTGCCGTTACCGTAATGGAGAGAACTGAGACTGGTTTTATCATGGACGCGAATCATCCCATGGCCGGGAAAGATCTCACTTTTGAGCTTGAGCTGATAGAGATAGAGAGTTAGATATGCCACAATTTACGATCCATGATTTCCTGAAGAAGAAAAAAGACAGAAAGAAGATCACTATGCTTACAGCATACGATTACCCTTTTGCGAGGATACTGGATGAATCGGGGATAGATGCAATCCTTGTCGGCGACTCGCTCGGCATGGTTGTTCAGGGGCTTGAGAATACCCTGCCTGTTACAATGGACGAGATGATCTACCATACAAAGATGGTTGCAAGGGCTGCGAAGAATTCGATGATAATAGGAGACATGCCTTTCATGTCTTATCAGACAAGCATTGAGGATGCAAAGAGAAACGCGGGAAGGTTCCTGAAAGAAGGCGGGGCTGCCGCAGTAAAAATAGAAGGCGGGGCAGAGGTTTTAGAGCATATTAAGTCAATGACGAGATCGGATATTCCTGTCATGGCGCATATTGGCCTCACGCCTCAGTCAATTCACAGGATGGGCGGCTACAAGGTACAGGGGAAGACAGCGGAGGCGGCAAAAAAATTATTGGAAGAAGCGCACGCAGTTGAAGATGCCGGAGCCTTCTCGCTGCTGCTTGAAGCGGTGCCGATGAATCTTGCAAAGAAGATCACAGAGGAGCTTTCAATCCCTACTATAGGCATCGGCGCAGGCCCGCACTGCGACGGTCAGGTGCTGGTGCTTCATGATGTGATAGGCCTATTTGAGAGGTTTGTGCCGAAGTTTGTAAAGCAGTATGCAAATTTAAAGAAGGATATTGCTGTTGCCGTTAAAAATTATAAATATGATGTTGAAAAAGGCATATTCCCTTCTGAGTCGGAGAGTTTTAAATAAATAATCATGTCTATGGTCCATTATGACCAAGACAAAATAACATAGTATTGCAATCGGGCCCTGTCCGAGCACAAAATTCTAAAATTACTCTTTCATTGCTGTCTCTAACAATGCCCATAAAGTAGACTGTCATATTACCACTCGTTAACCCATTAATCTGCACTATCTTTAGAGGGTCTGCCGTTTCTAACGGAAGCCAGTAATCCATTATTGGTGGAATAAACAGAGTTTTTCTTGGTTTTTTGGATTCAGAAGTTAACATTTTCTCCCACAATGAATCTTCAAACACTTTTCGCTTATCATAATCTTTTTGATATTGATCTATTTCACCATTTATTTCTACAAATATAGGTGCATATGTGGCATATATGGGTATCGTTTTCAAGCCACTGTTTCTTATATGTAAATGTATTTTCATTTTTTCCCCAGCAACAAGAGGGAACCTTTCATAATCGGCAACTCGCAGTATTGCAGACGATGCCGGTTGTTGCACATCACCAGAAGGCCACGCAATGAATCCAAGTGCAATCAATAAAATAAGTAAGAATGAAACAAATGTAATTTGGCGAAATCGTGATTTTTCAACCCACCAAAAGTTCCAAAGCGGATGGATAAGCAGAAAAAAGATTAGCCCAAGAGAAATAACTAATGTGGTGGTTGTCTTAGGTATCCAGAAATACAATATTCCCACAGCAATAGCCCCAAG